>CANRBN010000102.1 GCA_947628865.1 uncultured Gemmiger sp. | reverse complement strand
GTTGCAAACGTAGGGCGGCCTGCCCTCAGGCCGCCGCAGGGAGATGCTTGCTTATGGTTTTTCGACGGTCTGAAGCGGGGGGGCAGGCCGGCGGCCCGCCCCCGCTTGACGTCGGCGGGAAAACGCGCTATAATCACAACAGCACAAAAAACACACCTGCGATTTGTGCATTTTCGACAAAGCATCGCAGAGAAAACCTCGGAGGGAGAAGACGATGGCAGCCAAAAAGAAAGTGGAGCAGACCCTGATCACGCCGGAGGGCTTTTATACCATCACCGCCGCCAACGGCCGCGTGGTCGAGGTGGCCGATTACAACCTCGACAACGGCGCCCGCGTGCAGCTGTGGGACGATGTCAACGCCGAATGGCAGCAGTGGAGCTTTGAGCCGGCGGGGGAGAGCGTGTACCGCATCAAGAACCGCTTTACCGGCAAGTATCTCGACCTTGACTGCGGCGGCGTGACCGACGGCACCCGCCTGCACCAGTGGGAGGGCGCACAGGCCAGCAGCCAGCTGTGGGTGGTGGAGCCCACCAACGACGGGCGCGTCAAGCTCAAGAGCAACCGCAGCGGCAAATGCCTGGACGTCGTCGGCATGAACACCGACAACGGCGCCGGCCTGCAGATCTGGAGCGACGTCGGCGGCGAGAACCAGCTCTGGAGCATCGACACCGTCACCCGCAAGCCCCGCCCGCGCGTGAAGGCGACCGCCGCCAAGGCCAGGGCCACCGCCGCCAGGGCCGTGCAGGCCGCGAAAGAGCTGCCCACCGCCGCCGAGGCCGCCGCGGACGTCACCGCCGAGGCCGCGGCCAAGGCGGTCAAGACGGTCAGGAAAGCCGCCGCCAGGACCACCACCAAGGCGGCCAAGGCCGCCAAAGCCGCCGCCGAGACGACCACCAAGGCCGCCAAAGCCGCCAAGGACGCCGCCAGGTCGACCGCCAAGACCACCCGCGCCGCCGCCGGCAAGGCGGTCAAGGCCGTCAAGGCCGCCGCCAGGGCGGAGAAGAAACCCACCGAATGATGCGTACAAAGCACGCGGGGCAGCCTGTCGGCTGCCCCGCGTCAGCGTGTCGAAAGGGGTATTTTAAATCCATCGGCCCCGGCTGATTTTGCGCTAAAGCACGCCCAGCCCCTCGAGCAGGATCTTCAGGCCGATGAGCACCAGCACGGCGCCGCCCGCGCGCTCGGCGGGGGCGTGCCAGCGCGCGCCGAACACGGCGCCGATGCGCACCCCGACCGCCGAGATGGCAAAGGTCGTGGCCCCGATGAGCGCCACAGCCGGCAGGATGGCCGCCTCGACGGCGGCGAACGCCACGCCGACGGCCAGCGCGTCGATGCTGGTGGCCACGGCCAGCACGAGCATCGCGGCGGGCGAGAAATCGTCGTTGACCTCCTCGTTTGCGGCAAAGCTCTCGCGGATCATGTTGAGCCCGATGAAAGCCAGCAGCCCGAACGCGACCCAATGCCCCACGCGGGTGATGGCGGCGGAGAACCGGCTGCCGAGGAAATACCCCAGCGCCGGCATCAGGGCCTGAAAGGCGCCGAAATACGCCCCGCACAACAGCATGTGCCGCGCCGTGACCCGGCGCACCGAAAGCCCCTTGCACACCGAGACGGCAAAGGCGTCCATCGAAAGACCGACGCCGATCAAAAACAGCTCCCAGAAACCCAAGGCTCTCCCTCCCGTCATCATGGTAGCACCGCGCACAGAGCCGTGTCAATAGGGCGGCGGGCGCCGACCGGTTGCAAAGCGCCCGCCTTTGCGGTACAATACAGGCAGTACCAGGCAGGAGGGGCAACGTGGAACTCATCATCTATGATTTGGAATGGAACATCGGCTACAAGCCCTATGTCTTCCGCTATCACGGCGCAGAGCTCACCCTGCGCGGCGAGATCATCCAGATCGGCGCCGTCCGGGTCGACGGGAACGCGCGCGTGCTCGATACGTTCTTTTTGCAGCTGCGCCCGCGCATCTTCCGCAGGCTGCAGCACCACATCGCCAAGGTGACGGGGCTCTCGCAGGGAGACTTGGATGCCGGCCTGCCGCTCAGGGAGGGGCTCGAGCGCTTCCGCCAGTGGGCCGGTCCCGACGCCGTCTTTGGCGAGTGGGGCATGGACGATATGCCGGTGCTCAAGCAGAACCTCTATCTGTGCGGGCTGGACGAGAGCTGGCCGCAAAGATGGGTCGATCTGCAGCGCCTGTTTTTGCAGAGCTTCCCCCGCAAGGAGGGCGAGGGCCTCGCGCTCGAGAGCGTGGTCGAGCGGCTGGGCATCCCGCTGGAGGCCGACCGCGCGTTCCACAACGCGCTGGACGACGCGCTCTACACCGCCAGGGTCTGCGCGCGCCTGCCGCTGGCCGAGGGGCTGGCCGCATACCCCGACCAGCGGGCCCAGCTCACCGAGGCGCTGGGCGCGGGCTTGGCCGCGCCGGTGCGGGATGTGCACTTCTGGCCCGGGCGCCTTGACCACGACGATTATAAAAACGACCCCGAGCTCACCGCCGCGGCCTGCCCGGAATGCGGCGCGCCGCTCGCCCTTGACGCCGACGGCGTCTGGCTCAAGCGCGGCAACACCGGGTACTATACGCTCGCCGCCTGTACGGCCGATTCCGCGCACGGCCAGTGGTTTTTGCGCTTCAAGCTGGCAAGGCCGGACGGCCTGCACTGGAACTTCGCGCGCGGGCTGGAGCCCGTCACCGACCGCGAGGCCCTGGCCCGCTGGCACAAGCAGAAAAAGGCCCAGCTTGCCCGCCTGCGCAAGCTGCGGGAAAAGCAGCCCGAAGAATAACGGCACGCCGCAGCGGCATAGGCGGGGCCGTCCGCCCTGCGGTGGATGACCGCAAAGAGCCTCCGGCAATTTTACACGCGCCCCGCCCGTGATGCCTTGCACTGCCGGGCAAAAGCGGCTATAATAAAGCTGTGACACTACGGGCGCGCCGCGCGCCCCCAGAGGTGCAGAATGGAAGATTACTACGCCTACCATCACAGGGTCGTGGCCCGCAAGCGCCGCCGCCGCGCCGTCGTCGCCGTGCTGGCGGTGCTGGCGCTGCTTTGCGCCGGCGTCGGCGGGTATTATTTCGCCGTCGGCCAGGGCGCTCTGCCCGACCTGCTCACGGCGCAGCCCGTCAACACCGCGCTCTCGCAGCCGGCGGAGCCTGCCGCCTCCCAGCCGGCGTCTGTGCCGGCGGACACACCGACGGACACACCGCAGCCCGCGCCGGAGGCGCCCGCCGCGGCGTATATGCCGCGGCGCCTGCTGCCCGAGGCCGACGCCGCCGTCTGGAACACGCTCACGCCCGTCCCGGCGCCCGACGGCCTGGACCAGGGCTACTACAACACCGATTTCCGCATGGTCGGCGTGCCGGCCAACGGCACCGTGGACGACAGCTTTTTTGACACCGTCACCTTTGTGGGCGACAGCATCGCCTCCGGCCTTGGCATCTACGAGAGCGGCCTGCCCCACGCCCACTTCGCCGCCTACACCAGCGCGGCGGCGTCCAGCTTTGTCAACGATGTCGCGATGACCAACGCCGTCACCAAGGTCAAGGAGACGCCGCTGGAGACCATCCTCGCCTCCCAGCCGGACTGCCTGTACCTGCACGTCGGCACCAACGACCTCGTCAACCCCGCCGAGACCGCCGTGCAGAGCTATATCAATTACTATGAGCATCTCATCGGCATGCTGCGCGAGATGCTGCCGGGCGTGGCCATCTACGTCCAGTCCATCCCCGGCACGCAGGAGGATGTCGTCAGCTCCAAGCCGGGGCTGGACAACACGCGCATTTTGACCGTGAACAACATGGTCGCCAACATGGCGCTGCGCACCGGCTGCTATTTCGTCAACACGCAGGAGGCGCTGGCCAACGCCGACGGCAGCGCCATCGACGGGTACAGCGCCGGCGACGGCATCCACTTCAACCCCGGCGGCTACCGCGCCTGGGCCGATTACCTGCGCACACACACGGTGTGGTCGCGGCGCAGCGTGTACATCGGGCGCAACCCGTATTATATCTACGGCAGATAAGCCGTTTTGCCCTTTTTGCCCGCACGCCGCGGGGCCGTCCGCCAAGGCAGCCGGCCCCGCGGCGGTTTTTCGTGCAAAAATACAAGGTTTTCCAGCAATATATGGAAATGTTGCACAAATCAAATTGCGACAAATTTGTTTTTTTGGAATTTGTCACAGAAAACTCTTGAAATCATCCCGCGAACGCGGTACACTATATTCTAGATTATACTGTGCGCGTATCGCGCCGGTTTGAAGGGAAGAAACGAACGTGAAATCAACCGCTTCCAAGCAGGATCCCGCCGCCTTGCCGGTATTTCTGTTCCACCAGGGCAACAACCAGGAGGCTTACCGCTATTTCGGCGCGCATCTCGGCCAAAATGAGGCCGGGGAGGAGGGCTGCACCTTCCGCGTCTGGGCGCCGCACGCCGCGGGCGTGTCGGTCGTGGGGGATTTCAACGGCTGGCAGCCGCAGGCGAACGCCATGGCGCGCGTGCCCGACGGCACCGGCATCTGGGAGGTCTTCATCCCCGGCATCAAGGAATACGACGTCTACAAATACTGCATCACGCCGGCGGCAGGCGAGCCCATCTTCAAGTCCGACCCGTACGCGTTCCACACCGAGACCCGCCCCGCCAACGGCAGCAAGGTCTACGAGCTGGGCGGCTATCAGTGGGGCGACGATTTCTGGATGTACACCCACGTCGGCAAGGACAGCATCAATTCCCCCATCTCCATCTACGAGCTGCAGGCCGGCAGCTGGCGCATGAAGGCGGACGGCGTGCCCTACAACTATTCCGAGCTGGCCGATGAGCTCGTGCCCTACCTCAAGGAGATGGGCTACACCCATGTCGAGCTCTTGCCCATCACCGAGTTCCCGTTCGACGGCAGCTGGGGCTACCAGTGCACCGGCTACTATGCCCCCACCAGCCGCTACGGCGCGCCCAAGGACTTCATGGCCTTTGTGGACAAGCTCCACCAGGGCGGCATCGGCGTCATTCTGGACTGGGTGCCCGCCCACTTCCCCAAGGACGGCTACGGGCTGTACATGTTCGACGGCGCCCCCTGCTATGAGGATCCCAACCCCCGCCGCGGCGAGCACAAGGAATGGGGGACGATGGTCTTCAACTACGGCATGGGCGAGGTACAGAGCTTCCTCATCTCCAGCGCGCTGTTCTGGATCAACGAGTATCACATCGACGGCCTGCGCGTCGACGCCGTGGCCAGCATGCTGTACCTTGATTACAACCGCCGCGACGGCGAGTGGGAGCAGAATATCAACGGCGGCAAGGAGAACCTCGAGGCCGTGGCTTTCCTGCAAAAGCTCAACGGCGTCATCCTGGGCCGCCACCCCCACAAGCTGATGATCGCCGAGGAATCCACCGCCTGGCCGATGGTCACCAAGCCCGCCGCCGACGGCGGCCTGGGCTTCAACTTCAAGTGGAACATGGGCTGGATGAACGACATGCTCTCCTACATGAAGACCGACCCCTTGTTCCGCTCCGGCAACCACAACAAGGTCACGTTCAGCTTTTTCTACGCGTTCAGCGAGAATTTCGTGCTGCCCATCAGCCACGACGAGGTCGTGCACGGCAAGTGCAGCCTCATCAATAAGATGCCCGGCGACTATGAGACCAAGTTCGCCAACCTGCGCACGTTCTACGGCTACATGTGGGCGCATCCCGGCAAAAAGCTGCTGTTCATGGGGCAGGAGTTCGGCCAGTTCATCGAGTGGGACGAGAAAAAACAGCTGGACTGGATGCTGCTCGACTACGAAAAGCACCGTCAGCTGCAGGCCTATGTGAAGGATCTCAACCACTTCTACACCGACACGCCCGCCATGTGGCAGGTCGACTACAGCTGGGAGGGCTTCCAGTGGATCGTCCCGGATGACAACCAGCAGAGCGTCGTCGCGTTCCTGCGGCGGGACAAGGCCGGCAAGATGGTGATGGTCGTCTGCAACTTCAACCCCGTGCTGCGGCAGGATTACCAGATGGGCGTGCCGGTCTCGGGCACCTATAAGGAGCTGCTCAACTCCGACGATGTCAAGTACGGCGGCTCGGGCGTGACCAACGGCTCGCTGCGCAGCAAAAAGGGCGCCATGCACGGCTTTGAGAACTGCATCAGCGTGACGCTGCCGCCGCTGTCCACCGTGTACTTCTCGGTGCCGGCGCCGCGCAAAAAGCCCGAGAAAAAGCCCGCCGCCAAGGCGGTCGGGCCGAAGGCCCAAAAGGCCGCCGCCGCGACCTGAACGGCCCGAACACCGTAAAACCGGCCCAGCAGGCCGAATTGATAAGGGGAGACAAACTATGGCAAAAGAAATGATCGCAATGATCCTGGCCGGCGGCCAGGGCTCGCGGCTGTATGCCCTGACCCAAAAGCTCGCCAAGCCCGCGGTGCCGTTCGGCGGGAAATACCGCATCATCGATTTCCCGCTGTCCAACTGCGTCAACTCCGACATCGACACCGTCGGCATCCTGACGCAGTACCAGCCGCTCGTGCTCAACGAGTATATCGGCAACGGCCAGCCGTGGGATCTCGACCGTCTGCACGGCGGCGTGCATGTGCTGCCGCCCTACCAGCAGGCCTCCGGGTCGGACTGGTACAAGGGCACGGCCAACGCCATCTACCAGAACAT
>CANRBN010000101.1 GCA_947628865.1 uncultured Gemmiger sp. | reverse complement strand
CGGCGTGGCGGGCAGGACTGGGGTGACGGCGGCGATGGCCACCTCGATCATCGAATCGTCCGGCTCGTAGGTGGTCAGGCGCTGGAGCCACAGCCCCGGCTGGCTGACGACGCGGGCAAGCGCGCTGTCGCTGCGGCCCGCCCATTTGATGACCTCGTACGATACGCCGACGAGCACCGGGAACAGCGCCAGCTTGTATAAGACGCGCAGGGCGGTGCTCGTCCACGGCAGCACGGCGTAGAGCGCGATGCTGAGGAGCAGCACGAGGATCATGAAGCTGGTGCCGCAGCGCGGGTGGAAGCGGCTGTGGCGGCGGATGTTCTCGACGGTCAGGGCCTCGCCGGCCTCATAGCAGGCGATGGTCTTGTGCTCGGCGCCGTGGTACTCGAACACGCGGTGGATCTCTCTGACGCGGGTGACGAGGTAGAGATACCCCAGAAACAGCGCGAGCTTGAGCGCCGCCTCCAGAAACACGCGCGGCCAGCGCCCCAGCGGCAGCAGGCCGGTGAGGAACGTGGGCAGGAACGTGAACAGGAACAGCGCCAGCGCCACGCCGGCGAACGCCGATACGGCCATGACCGCGCTCTGCACGGGGCCCTCGTGTGCGGCGAGCCAGCGGTCGAGCCCCGTCTGCCCGGCGGCCTCCTGCGGCATTGAGACGTCCGCCGAGTGCATCAGGTAGCGGTAGCCGTTGTAGAGGTTGCCGGCCATCGCGCAGACCCCGCGCAGCAGCGGCACGCGGTCATACCAGTGGTGCCGGACCTCCTCCTGCGTGAGGTCGACGGTGCCGTCCGGGCGGCGCACGGCGCAGCAGATCCTTTGCGGGCCGCGCATCATAATGCCCTCCATCAGGGCCTGCCCGCCGACGCTGGTCTTGAATTTTTCGGTGTTGTACATGGTGTTATGCCTCACTGTTTTCCTCCGCCGCCGGCGCGGCGCGGTAGACGGGCAGCGTCACGAGCACGATGGTGCCGTGGCCGGGCTCGCTTTGGATGTCGAACGTGCCGTCCATCGCGCTGACGAGCTGCTCGACGACGGCCAGCCCGATGCCGGAACCGCGCACGGCGTTGCGGGCCTTGTAAAAGCGCTCCTTGACGTGGGCGAGATCCTCGGGCGGGATGCCGCGGCCCTCGTCCCGCACCGATACGGTGAGCGCGCCGCCGCGGCGCTCCAGCGCGATGTGCACGGTGCCGCCGGGCGGGGAATACTTGATGGCGTTGTCCAGGATGTTGACGAGCACCTGCCGCAGCCGCCCGGCGTCGGCCCAGACGGGGTAGGGCTCCTCGGGCTCGGCGTAGTCGATGTGCAGGCCCTCCTGCGCGGCGCGCGCCTCGATGAAGAGGACGGCGTCGGTCACCTCGGCGACGAGGTCGAGCGCGGCGCACTGCATCTTGACGCCGCTCTCAAGGCGGGAGAAATCCAAAAGCTCCTCGACCATCGTGTACAGGCGGTCGGTCTCGGTGCTGATGACGGCCAGCCCGCGGCGGTAGTTCTCGTCGCGCGGGTCGAGCGCGGCGATGGTCTCGACCCAGCCGCGGATGCTGGTCAGCGGGGTGCGCAGCTCGTGGCTGACCGAGGAGATGAACTCGTTTTTGAGCTGCTCGGTGCGTGCGAGATCCTCGGCCATCTGGTTGATGGTGGCGCACAGGCGGCCGATCTCGTCGCGGCGGTCGATGGGCAGGCGGGCATCCAGCTCGCCGCGGGCGATGCGGGTGGCGGTGGCCTCGACCTGGCCGAGGGGCCGCACGATGGAGCGGATGAAAAACGACCCGCTCAGCACCGAAAAGCCCAGCATCGCGGCGGCCAGCCCCAGCGAGAGCAGCGTCGTCTGGCGCCAGCGCTCGTCGGCCAGCGTCAGGCTGGTGACGATCCGCATCGCGGTGATGTTCTCGGCCGCATAGGGCACCAGCGCCGTGACGGCCATCACGCGCTCGCCCTCGGTCGTCGTAAAGATGGCGGTGCCGGTGCCGTCCGGGCTGTTGAGGGCGGCGGCGTAGTCGTCGCCCTCGGTCAGGGCGCGGCTGCGCGTGCCGCTGCTCGTGGCCAGCATCATGCCGCCGGAGCCCAGCAGCATGAACTCGAACTTGTCCTTCTCGTCGAACTGCTCGACGGTGCGGCGCAGCGCCGCCGCGCGGGCCGAGGCGTTGGCCGCGCCGCCGGCGGCGGTGCCGGTGGCCTGCAGGCGGCCCTCGATGGTGGAAAACCGGCTTTGCAGCGCGTGCTCCACGCCGCCGTAGAGGGACTGGTAGCTGGTGTACAAAAACACGCCCTCGGCGAGCGCCAGGGCCAGCAGCGTCATCAGCAGGCCGCCGCGCAGCCAGCGTTGGGTGATGCTCGTCATGGCGTGCTTTTCCCCTCCTCCCAGCCAGTTATGATTTGAACCCATCGTCATCGGCTGACATGTGCAGACGATGACGATGCCTTGAGAACAAAAATGCCGCGGCAGGTCGCCGCAGGCATGCGCAAGGCATTTTTGCGACGGTGGGCGTCCAGGAGGGAGGTGCAGGCGGACTGGCGCAGCCAGCGAAGCCGAACCCCCCCTTACGCGTTCCAGCGGTAGCCGTAGCCCCAGACGGTGAGGATGTGCTGCGGGCTGCTGGGCTCGTCCTCCACCTTCATGCGGAGCCGGCGGATGTTGACGTCGACGATCTTGACGTCGCCGTAATAGCCCTCGCCCCAGACGCCGCTCAAGATCTTTTCGCGCACGAGCGCGGTGCCGGGGTTGCGGAAGAACAGCTCCATGATCTGGAACTCGACCTGCGTGAGGTCGATGGGCCTGCCGGACTTGTACAGCATGCGGCTCTTTTCGTCCAGCACGAACGGCCCGCTCACGAGCTGGTCGGGCGCCGCGCCGGTGTCGCCCTCGGCGTTGCGGTGCACGCGGCGCACCAGCGCCTCGACGCGGGCGATGAGCTCCGAGACCGAGAACGGCTTGGTGATGTAATCGTCGGCGCCGATGGACAGGCCGCGGATCTTGTCGCTCTCCTGGCCCTTGGCCGAGACCATGATGATGCCGATGTCGGCGTTGGAGCGGCGGATGGTCTCGCACAGCGAGAGGCCGTCCATGCCGGGCAGCATGATGTCGAGCAGCGCGGCGTCGCAGTCGGGGCGGCGGCCCAGCAGCTCCAGCGCCTGCTCGGCGCTGCCGGCCTCGAGCACCTCCCAGCCGGCGCGGCGCAGGTTGAGGGCGACCATCTCGCGGATGCTCGCCTCGTCTTCCACCACAAGAACTCGTTTCATGGGCATATCACTCCTCTTTTCGGGCCCGGCAGGGCGCCGGGCCAAGGTGGTCAGCTTTGCAGCAGCAGGATGCTCTCGGCGATGTCCTGCTGGGTCAGGCCGGCGCGCTCGGTCACGGTGCGCACCTGGAGCTGCAGCCCGCCGATGTTGGCGATGCGCCGGTAGCGCTCATCGCCCGAGAGCGCCGGGTCGACGACGCGCAGCTCGCACCAGCTCACGCTGCCGGCCTCGTTGCAGACGAGCCAGCCGTTGCCGGCGGCGTTGGGGCGCAGCAGCACATGCCCGTTCAGGCTGTGCGGCAGCGGCAGGAAAAAGCGGTTCTCGCTGTCATAGACGCCGAACGTCTCGGTCCCGCCGTAGCGGCCGACATAGTCCCGCCAGACGAGGAACCGCAGGCTGCGCCCGAGCGATTCGGCCACGGTGCCGCCCTCCCCCGTCTCGACGGGGATGTCGATGTCGCCGTCGCCGTCGATGTCCCGGCTGGTGAGGGTGGTGTCGTAGCGCAGCGTCTCGGTATAGGGGTCGGTCAGGGCGTCGGGCAGCCAGGTGTTCAAAAAGCCGGTCTCGGCGTTGTAGGTGACGAACGTGGAGAACAGGCTGCCGGGCGCGGCGCCCGCCCAGCCGTCCACCACCACATAGGGCGTGCCGTCGGCGGCGGTGCCGGCGTGCAGCGCCGTGCAGGCGGTGATCTGCCCCTGCCCGACCGAGACGGTCTGGGTGGAACGGAAGCCGTCGGCGGTGTTGGTCAGCAGCTGTAAGCTGATGCCGGCGTTCTCGCCCTCGCTGGGCAGCGCGAGGATGAGATCCTGCGCGTCGGCGAGGCCGGTGATGTTGGTCAGCAGCAGCTCGGCATAGCTCTGGCTGATGACGGTCTGCAGGGCCTCATCCTGATAAAAATACACGACGAGATACCGGTCGCCCTGCGCGCTGCCGTAGCCGACGAGCAGCTGCAGCGAGCTTTCGTCCCGCAGGCGGGCGGTGGCGATGCTCTCGACCTCGCCCGAGAGGCCCTCGGTCGTCTGGGTCACGCGCCAGCCGTCGCCGTCCGGCTCGAGGATGGCGAGGAAGACGTTGGCCGTGTCCTCGGCGGTGTAGAGGACGGCGGCCTCCTCGGCGCCGTCGCCGTCCCAGTCGCCAAACAGGAACGGGCTCAAAAAATCGCCGCTGGCCGGGTATTTGAACGTCACGGCGCCGCTGACGTGCGCGGTCAGCGCGCGCTGCACGGCGACCGTGCGCCCCGTGAGCTGCGGCGCGCGCAAAAGCGCCTCGGCGCTGCCGCCGAGCGCCGTGCTGCAGCCGCTCAAAAGCAGGGCCAGCGCCGCCAGCAGGGCGCGCAGACGCAGGCCTGTCCGTTTTTGCAACGCCGCCGCCCCCCTTGACCGGAAATCTGTCATCAAACCAGTATACCACAAAAAAAGCCGGGCTGCAACGCCCGGTCAGCGCGGCAAAGCCCGCCGCCTATTGCAGCGCCGCGATGCTCAGCAGCATGAACAGGCAGCCCGCCGCGAAGCCGGTGCTGCCGGCCAGCGCGTGCTCGCCGCGCAGCGCCTGCGGCAGCAGCGTATCGGCTGAGACCCAGAGCATCACGCCCGCCGCCAGCAGCATGACGCCGTTCAGAAAGCCGGCGGTGAACAGCCCGCGCAGCAGGCTGTAGGCGAGCACGGCGCCAAGGGGCTCCGCCAGGCCGCTGAGCAGCGCAAGACCCACGGCGCGCGGGCGGCGGCGGTCGGCGTAGTAAAAGGGCGCCGCGACGGCGAGGCCCTCGGGGATGTTGTGCAGCGCCACGGCCAGCGCCGTGCGCAGCCCGAGCCGCGCGTCGGCCACGCCGGCGAACAGCGTGAGCACGCCCTCCGGCAGGTTGTGGGCGGCGAGCGCCGCCGTCACCGTCAGCGCCGTGCGCAGCGCCGCCGCGCGGGTGCCCCGCATCTCGGGCCGGCGCGCGGCCAGGAGCGCGGCGAGGGCCTCCTCGTCCGGCAGCAGGCGCCCGAGCAGCGCCGCGATGACGCACCCGAGCCCGAGCAGCGCGGCGACGGCGGCGCCGCTTTGCCACGGCGAGAGGTACGCGCCGTAAAGCCCGAGCGCCTGCGGGGCGAGGTCGGCCAGGCTGACCGCCGCCATGACGCCGGCTGCAAAGCCGGCGGCCAGCGCCAGCCCGCGCGCCGTGGGCCGGAAAACGACGGCGAGCACACCGCCCAGCGCGGTGGAAAGCCCGGCCAAAAAGGTCAAAAGAAAGGGGGATGGCAGCATCGCACAGCGCTCCTTGTGGGTTTTGTACGATCCTATGCGGCGCCATCCCGCGCCAGTACCTTGACAAGCGCCCGAAAGTGCGGATAATAAAGGAAGAAAACGAAATAAAAGGGGGGCTTGCCGTGCATACGGGGCGCCGCTGGCCGCACATCGCGGCTGCGCTGGGCGTGTTCGCGCTGGCGTTTTTGTATCTTGTGTTTTTGAGCGGGTACTGGTTCACATGGTTCGGCGCCTGGGGGCTGCTGTTCAGCGAGCTGTGCTTTCTTGCGCTGGCCGTGGGGGCGGCGCTCGCCTGCCGGGACGATCTGCGCCTTGTGTTCCCGCTCGGGCGCCCCACGCTGCGCGGCTGCGGCGGCGCGCTGCTGCTGTGGGTGGGCGGCTACCCGCTGCTGATGGTGATGGCGGCGGCGCTGCTGACGCTGTTCCCGCACCAGATGGCCGAGACCGTCGGCGGCGTGCAGGGCATCGGGCAGGCGCTGCCGCTGTGGGCGCGGTTTTTGCTGATGGCCGCGGCGCCCGCCGTGTGTGAGGAGGCGCTGATGCGCGGCTTTGTGCAATACCGCTTCGGCGTGCTGCGCAGCCGGTGGCTGCGCATAGTCATCGTGGGGATGCTGTTCGGCGTGCTGCACGTCGATCTGCGCTTTCCCGTCGCGGCGATGACCGGCATGCTGCTGTGCTATGCGCGCGAGGAGAGCGGCAGCCTGATCTACCCCATGCTCATCCACGCGGTGAACAACGCGCTGTCGGTGCTGGTGTCGGCGGGCAGCGGCGCCGTCCCCGCCGCCGACACCGCCGCGCTGGAAAGCTCCTTTGGCGATATCGGGCTGGCCGCGGTGGGCGCCTACCTGATGCTGGCGCTCGTCAGCCCGTGGCTGCTGTGGGCCGGCAGCACGCTGCTGCGCCCAAGGGGCAAACCGGGCGCCGTGCCCAACCGCACGGTGGCGCTGTGCTGCGCGCTGGCCTCGGCTTTCTGCGCAGTGGCGGGCGGGGTGCTGGTGTTCGCGGGCGCGGCGCAGAGCCTTGCCGCCTTACCGTAATCAAGACAAAAAAAGAGGGGGCTGGCATCGCTGTTGCGATGCCAGCCCCGCAGACCGTCGAAAAACCATAAGCAAGCATCTCCCTGCGGCGGCCTGAGGGCAGGCCGCCCTACGTTTGCAA
>CANRBN010000100.1 GCA_947628865.1 uncultured Gemmiger sp. | reverse complement strand
GAAAGGCGAACCCTATGGAAAAAATCGTGTACATCGTGCGCAACAAGCCATACCAGCGGCTGCGCGCCCGCATCGTGGAATACTACGGCGATATCAAGAGCTTTTGCGTCTCCAACGGCCTGTCGTATTCCACGCTGTGCGCCACGCTGGCGAACCGGCTGGACTGGCGCAAGAGCCAGATGGACGCCATCGCGCGTCCGCTGGAGATACCGCGGGAGGAATACTGGCGCTACTTTTGGGAGGCGGACGATGAAAAAGATTAAGGCACTTCTGCTCGGCGCGCTGGCTGGGTTCAGCTGGTTTTATGCAATCTCGCTGGGGCTGGCGCCTGTTGAAAATTTCCGAGGCGTATTGGCGACCCTCGGCTGCGAGCTGGGCGCCATGGCGCTGCTGGGGCTGGGGTGTACCCTGGCGATGCTGGCGAGCGGAAAGGAGGACAGAAAAGATGGAAAGAACGATCTGTGACCGCTGCGGGCGGGTGGTCGAGGGGGCCAAGTCCATCGTTGGGCTGTGGGGCCCCGGCGGGCGTGCCGGCGCACTGCCGAGCATGAGCCTGCTGCCGGCGGTGTGCGTGATGAACCTGTGTCCGGCCTGCCGCAAGGAGATCGAGGCCGTGCTGACGCCGGACGGGAAAGGAGCGTGACAACGATGCCGGACGCCACCATCCTGACCCTGCACTGGGGCAGTGGCAGCCTCGAAGTGGTGGCGGAAAAGTTCTTTCCGCTCCCGCAGGCAAAGCTGAAAATCTTCCTCAACATGCTCCGCATGGCGTGGTATAAGGCCGAAGTGGAGAAGATTCTGGACTGGCTTGAACACACGGCGCTGCCGTACTACGAGGGGCTTGACCAAACGGACCATCCCGCGCCGCTCAAAACCAAACAGACCCGGCAGAACATCGCGGAGGTGCGGAAATTTTATGAGCACTGGCATTTCTAACAAATCTCTCGGCAACGCCTTTGAGCGCGAGTTGTGCGAGCTGCTGGCCGGCGCCGGGTTCTGGGCGCACAACCTCGCGCAGAACCAGAGCGGGCAGCCGGCGGATATTATCGCCGTGAGAGACGGGCAGGCCTATTTGATCGATTGCAAGGTCTGTTCAAAGGGAAAATTTAACCTGCGGCGCGTGGAGGAAAACCAAGATTCCGCCATGAACCTGTGGCGGCACTGCGGGAATAACAGCGGGCTGTTCGCTATCAAGTTGGACGGTCAGATTTATATGATGTCACATCAACATATCCAAGGCTGGAGAAAAGTCCGGTCGACCTTGAACACCGGCGAAATCATATTCCGCAGTCTGCCGTTTGCGGCGTGGGTGGAGCAAGCATGACCGTCACCGTCTCCAACGTCCTCACCATCGAGGACTGGCCGCCAGAGGTGCTGCTCTGGTGCCGCAAAAACCTCACGCTCGCAAACCCCGACTACGCCAAAAAGGCGCGGATGCACCTGTGGCTGGGCGGCACGCCAAAGACGCTGGCCCTCTATGAGCAGCGCGGCCGCGCGCTGGTGCTGCCGTTCGGGGTGCTGCGGCGGCTGGGGGAGTTCGCCCCGGCGGGCACGCAGTACCGCACGGCGTTCCCGGCCCCCGTGCCGGTGGAGTACGGCGGGGCCGAGGTGCCGCTCTATGACTACCAGCGCCGCGCTGTTGAGAGCGCGTTCGCCAGCCGGTACGGCATCCTGTCCAGCCCCGCAGGCAGCGGCAAGACGCAGATGGGCATCGCCCTTGTCAAGCGGTACGGTCGCCGCGCGCTGTGGCTGACGCACACGCTGGACCTGCTGCGGCAGAGCATGGCGCGGGCCGAGCTGTACATGGGCAAGGCGCTCATCGGCACCATCACCGAGGGCAAGGTGGGCATCGGTGCCGGCATCACCTTTGCCACCGTGCAGACCATGAGCCGCCTCGACCTGACCGCCTACCGCGATGTGTGGGACGTGGTCATCGTGGACGAGTGCCACCGCTGCGCCGGTACGCCGACCGCTGTGACGCAGTTCTACAGGGTGCTGAACGCCCTGGCGGCGCGGCACAAGTACGGGCTGTCCGCCACCGTCCACCGCGCCGACGGCATGATCGCCGCCACCCACGCGTTGCTGGGCGAGGTGGTCTACGCCGTGCCCAAGGAGGACGTGGTCGACAAGATCATGCAGGTGGGGGTCAAGCCGGTGGCAACGGGTGTGCAACTCGACCGGGCCTGCCTCAACACCGACGGGACGCTCAACTATGCGCGGCTGATAACCTACCTGTGCGAGGAACCGTTTCGGAATTTCAACATAATCACGCAAATTGTGGCCGAAAAAGAGCACGCCTGCCTGATTCTCTCCGACAGAGTGAACCATTTGGAACGACTCATGGCCGATTTGCCGGAGCAAATGTGGCGGGACGCCGTGCTGGTGACCGGCAAGATGACCACGAAAGCAGGCAAGGCAGAGCGGGAGCAGGCCATCGAGGATATGCGCACGGGCCGCAAAAAGTACCTGTTCGCCACCTACGCGCTGGCCAAGGAGGGGCTGGACATTCCCCGGCTCGACCGGCTGTTCCTGACCACGCCGCAGACGGACTACACCGTGGTGACGCAGAGCATCGGGCGCATCGACCGCGCCTGCGAGGGCAAGGCCCCGCCGGTGGTGTATGACTTCGTGGACGACATCGGGTATCTGGTGCGGTGCTGGAGAAAGCGCTGCGGCGTGTACCGAAAAAACGGATGTTTGTTTTTGGAGGAATGACCCGTGAAAAAAGGAACGATAAGCAGCAGGAAAGCACTGGAAAGCGCAAAGACCATCGTCGAGTATTGCCACGAGCAGAGAGGTTGCCAGAACTGCATTTTCCGGCAATACGGCTGCGATCATTGGGAGTGCCACATCGAGGCCTTTGATTTGCGCGACGTGCTGGCAAATGTCGCGGCCAAAAAGAAAAACCATGGCTGGATTTGACCCCATCCCAAGAAAGCGAGGTGCTGCCTGTGCGACTCATCATCTACGACTGTGAAGTCTTTGCCGCAGACTGGCTCGTCGTGTTCAAAAACCACGAAACCGGCGCTTACACCGTCGTCCACAACGACGCCGACACGCTCAAGGCCTGCCTGTCCGACGAGAACATCTACATCGGCTTCAACAGCAAATTCTACGACCAGTTCATCATCAAGGCCATCTGCTGCGGCTTTGCGCTCGAGGAGGTCAAGGCCGTCAACGATCACCTCATCGGCGGCGGGCTGGGCTGGGAGTATCCGCCCCTGCGCGACCACTTTTTCCAGTTCAACAACGCCGACATCCGCGACGACGTGCAGCAGGGGCTTTCGCTCAAGGCCATCGAGGGGCACCTCGGCATGGACATCCGCGAGAGCACGGTGCCGTTCGGCATCGACCGCCCGCTGACCGCGGCGGAGCTGGACGAAACCATCTTCTACTGCAAGCACGACGTCGACGCCACCGAGCGGCTCGTCGAGCTGCGGCGGGATTATCTCAAGACCAAGCTGGACATTGGCCGCATGGCGGGGCTGGACGAGGTACGGGCGCTGGGCATGACCAACGCCAAGCTGACCGCGGCGCTGCTGCAGGCGGCCAAGCGCCCCCACGACGACGAGAGGGCGTACCGATATCCCGCCGCGCTCAAGCGGGAGTACATCCCGCCGGAGGTCTTTGCCTTTTTCGACAAGCTGCAGGACGGCACGCTCTCGGACGGTGAGGTATTCAATTCCAAGATCACGTTCCCGCTGGGCGACGGCGAGTGCGTCATCGGCTACGGCGGCATCCACATGGCGATACCGAACTTTGTGTGGGAGGAGGGGAGTGCATGAAGGTGTTGGAGCTTTTCGCCGGGACGCAGAGCATCGGCAAGGCGTTCGAGGCGCACGGGCACGAGGTCTACAGCGTGGAGTGGAACAAGGACTTCCCGGATATCGACCTCTGCGCCGACGTGGGCCAGCTCACCGCCGAACAGGTCCTCGCTGCGTTCGGCAAGCCCGATGTCATCTGGGCCAGCCCGGACTGCACGACGTTCTCCATCGCCGCCATCAGCCACCACCGGCGCCGGGACCCCGTGACCGGCAGCCTCGCCCCGGTGAGCGAGTACGCAAAGTTCTGCGACCAGGTGGACCGACACGTCCTCGACCTGATCCGGGAGCTGGCGCCAAGGTTTTGGTTCATCGAGAACCCGCGCGGCGGGCTGCGCAAGATGGACTTCATGCAGGGATTACCGCGCTACACCGTCACCTACTGCCAGTACGGCGACACCCGCATGAAGCCGACCGACATCTGGACGAACCACCCCGACCCGCAGTTCAAGCCGCCCTGCCACAACGGCGACCCGTGCCATGTGCGGGCGCCGCGCGGAGCGAGGACGGGCACGCAGGGCCTCAAGGGCAGCCGCGACCGCAGCGTGATACCCTCCCTGCTGTGCGAGCACATCGTGCAGATCTGCGAGGCGCAGTACCGCGCCGACCGGCTGGACGAATTATTGGAATGAGGTGAGGACAATGCGAGTTTTGGCAGCCTGCGAAGAAAGCCAGGCGGTCTGCAAGGCGTTCCGGGCGCTGGGGCATGAGGCGTACAGCTGCGACATTGAGCCGTGTTCCGGCGGGCACTCGGAGTGGCATATCCGGGGCAACGTGCTGCCGCTGCTGAACGGCGGATGCACGTTTCACACGATGGACGGACAGAAACACACCATCCCCGGTGACTGGGATATGATTCTGGCATTTCCGCCGTGTACGCACCTGGCGGCAAGCGGGGCGCGGTACTTTGAGCAGAAGCGCCGCGACGGGCGGCAGCAGGCGGCGGTCGAGTTCTTCATGCAGTTCGTGAACGCCGACTGCCCCCGGGTCGCCATCGAGAACCCCGTGGGCATCATGTCCACGCGCTACCGCAAGCCCGACCAAATCATCCAGCCCTGGCAGTTTGGGCACGGCGAAACCAAAGCGACGTGCCTGTGGCTGAAAGGTTTACCGCTGCTCAAGCCGACGAACATCGTGAACGGGCGGGAGGCACGGGTGTGGCGGATGCCGCCTGGCCCGGACAGAGCGCGTCAGCGCAGCAAAACATACCCCGGCATCGCGGCGGCGATGGCCGAACAGTGGGGAGGTACGGCATGAGGATCATCCGCAACTACGACGTGTCCTCCTACTACCCGCACCTGATGACCCTGTGCGGCTACACCTCGCGCAACATCCCCTCGCCGGAGGTGTTCTCGCGGGTGCTCGACCGGCGCATGGCCGCCAAGGCCAGCGGCGACAAGGCCACGGCAAACGCCCTCAAGCTCGTCGTCAACACGACCTACGGCGCCATGCTCAACCCCTACAACGACCTCTATGACCCGCTCATGGGGCGCTCGGTGTGCATCACGGGGCAGCTGTTCCTCTTGGAGCTGGCCGAGCACCTGTACCGCGCCGTCGAGGGGCTGCGCATCGTCCAGTGTAACACCGACGGCATCATGGTCGAGTTCGACGACGCGCAGTACGACGAGGTCCGGGCCATCACCGGCGAGTGGCAGGCGCGCACGGGATTTACGCTGGAGGAAGACGCCATCCGCAAGATCGTCCAGAAGGACGCCAACAACTACGTCGAGGTGCAGGCCGACGGCACGACCAAGATCAAGGGCGGCTACCTTGTGCGCGGCGTCTCGGCGGCGGGGGCGTTCAACATCAATAACAATGCCCGCGTCGTGGCGCAGGCTATCCGCGAGTACTTCGTCAGCGGCACCCCGGTCGAGGACACCGTGAACGGCGACGGCAACATTTTTGACTTCCAGCTCATCGCCAAGGCGGGCAGCAAGTACCTTGAGAGCTACCAGCTCGTGGGCGGCGAGCGCGTGCCGGTGCAGAAATGCAACCGCGTCTATGCTACGGCGGACGCGCGGCGCGGCACGCTCTACAAGGTCAAGGCGGAGGACGGGCAGGTCGCCAAGATCGAGAACCTGCCGGAGCACTGCGTCATCGACAACGACAACACGCTCACCCTCGCCGATGTGGACAAACAGTGGTACATCGACGTGGCAAAGAAACGCATCAACGATTTTTTGGGCGTCCAGCCCGACAAAACAACAAGGAGGAAACCGAAAATGGCAAACACCACCGCGGCGGCCAAAAAGAACGAGGCCGCGAACAAAATGAACGTCTATCAGAAGCTCGCCGCCATCCGGCAGGAGTTCTCGGAGACGCAGGTCACGAAATCCGGCAAGAACACGCACGCGGATTTTCTCTACTTTGAGCTGTCCGATATTGTGCCGCCGGCGTCGGCGCTGTTCCGCAAGTACAACTGCGTGTTCCTGACGACCTTTTTGGACGGCAAGGCGGTCGGTACATTCCGTGACCTCGACGAGCCGGACGCCGAAAAGAACGAAATTTTGTTCCTGTTCCCGCTGCGCGCCATCGCCGAGCCGGGCAAGTTCCGCATGAACGAGGTGCAGGCGCTGGGTGCTGAAATGACCTACATGCGCCGGTATCTGTACTACCTGCTGCTGGATATCTGCAACGCCGACGAGTTTGACGGCCAACCCGGCCCCGCCCCGGCACCCAAGCCCCCGGCCACGCCCGCCCAGCGCGAGGAGGTGAAAAAGAGCCTGACCGACCCGGACGGCCCCGCCACGCCGCTGCAAGTCCGCCAGATCAAGGACGCGCTGAAAAAGCTCAAAGCCGCCCACCCGGAGAAGGAGGAGATGGTGGCCGACATCGCCGTGCGCACCAAG
>CANRBN010000099.1 GCA_947628865.1 uncultured Gemmiger sp. | reverse complement strand
CTGGACAAAAAACTAAGCGACCAGAAGGGTCTGGCATCTGTGCTGAGCAGGTGACAGGCCCTTGTATTACTTCGCCAACCTGTAAGCCCACACTTTGCCGGCCCTTACACGTTCCAATTTGCCAGCAGCGATAGCTTCTGAGAGAATGCGCCGGGCTGTGGCAGGGGAGACACCGAGCAATACGCAGACATCGCTGTTTTGTATGGTGTCGTGCTGCTGCAAAAAGTGGAGGAGGACCGCCCAGCGGTCGGCGGCCTTGTCCGTCGGCATGGTGCCGGCTGCCTGCTCCAAGGTCGTGCGGATGGCCGACAGCATGAATTCAATAAAGCGGGTGGACTCGCCCTCGGCGTTGGATGCATTGATGGCCGCATAGTATTCCTGCTGCCGGTCATGGATGATGGACTCCACCGGCAGCCAGGCAAACAGGGGGTTCCAGCGGGAAAGCAGCAGCGTGTGCCACAGCCGCCCTACGCGTCCGTTGCCATCGGCAAAGGGATGAATGAGCTCAAGTTCGTAATGAAAGACGGCGCTCTTAATAAGCATGGGCTGTTCACTTTCGCGCACCCAGTCCAGCAGTTCAAATACCAAGCCAGGCACGACGGTTGGCAGGGAACCGAAGTGCAGGATATTGCCGTCCTTATCCACAACGCCCACCGGTCCGGAGCGGAACATACCGCACTCGGCCACCAGGCCGCGCATCATCACGCCATGCGCGGTGAGCAGATCATCGACGGAATAGGGGTCAAGCTCATCCAGCCGTTCATAGATCTCATAGGCGTTGCGAACCTCGGCAATATCCTTGGGCGGGGCGAGCACACACTTGCCGCCCAGCACCGCCGTGACCTGTTCCAGCGTCAGGGTGTTCTGCTCAATGGCCAGCGAACCGTGTATGCTGCGGATGCGGTTGCCTCGACGCAGTAAAGGGTCGCGCTGTAAAGCAGACGTAGAACTGACCCGACCGACCAACTCCGCAACGGCGGCGGTCTCGGACAGGATGTGCGGCGTGATGGTAAAGGGCGGTTGGTTGTTTTTCATGTGGGCTTCCCTCCGCTGCCATTATAGCACGTCATCGCTCACTCGGCAAGCCGAATGAGCGATGAAATGAGCGATGAACAGAGGGGGAAGACGGCCGTTTTCGGCTCACCAAAACCGATACGAGAGGCAGGTGTTTCCCGGTGTCAAATCAATACGAGCACAGACAGGGTAAATACATGGACTTATCATTCACATCTTGACATTTTTCCGCAAAAAGGATGCGCTATACAATACGCCAATTCATGTCGATAATTTTCCCTGGCGTGGTGGATCTTCTGTGCCATAAAACCGATACGAAAGTAGGGGACAGCCGGGGCCAAACCGATACGAGCGCCGCGGGATGTACCAATGACGTTGGTACTCATATAGGGCGCAAGATGTTCTTTACATCGCTGTTTTGTCCTTCGCTGCGGCGCGCCAAATGTCCAAATGCACAGGTAAGGAAATCGTTTGGAACAGACGTTTGGAATGCAGCATCAATCGTTTGCAAATGATGAAAACAGTCTCACTAAAAAATACCGCTGAACGCCGAAATTTCTTTGATGGAAGATTGTAGCATTTTATGTACGCTAAATGGCATTCAAGAGGTAAGGGGTTCGATCCCCCTCATCTCCACCAACGAAAAGAACCGGCCAGAAATGGCTGGTTCTTTTCGTTGTATCGTATATTATTTGCCGGAATGTAAAAGAAAATACCGCGCTTTTATTCGCACGCGTGACCCGCCTTTTGGGCAAAAATAGCGTTCGTTTGTAACCGCGTTTGGAACAGACGCCTTTTTCACCAAGGTATGACTCGTAAGAGCGTTATTTTTGCACCAAAACTCCATAATGCCCGCAAAAATAGTATTGTGCAAAACAGAAAATTTTCGCACAGTAAGTTATGCAAAAAGATGGGTAAAAGGCTCACGGGTGGTAATGGTGATCTTCACCCTTTCTCCCGCCGGGATCTGCAGCAAGCAGCGGCAGGTGGGGATCTCAGCCTGCTCGTACTTTTCATTGACCGCATATTGCAGCATACCGCCCTTGCGATAGACGCCGGGTGTCATCTCATGCTGCAAAGCAAGCCTGTATTGCTCCTGCTCGGTCAGCGGATGGCTGCGGGCCATTTCGCCCTTGTTCTCCAGTTCGTGCCCCATCATGCGGCGGATGGTGTCTTCGTCAACACCGCCGCGGTAATACAATTCCGTGCAGCGGTTGCGGCGGCAGAGGTGAGATGTCAAGCTCTCGATGAGTTCCTTCTCCTGCGCTGCGTTGGGAATGACCGGTTCCGGCGCAATGTAGGCTCGAGCCGCTAAAAATGCTTCACGGGCGGCTAGAAAAACCGCTTTGTGGTATTCTTCCAGCCGGTCACACAAGGCCTTCATGGCACGCGGGCTTTCATCGAGCGGTTCGCCGCTTTCCTCTGCGTGCAGGTCTGCGAGAATCAAGGTGCAGTGCACAGCAGGGACGGGCGCGTCTGGGCCGAAGAAGCCGCCGCCCCTGCGTACAGATCGCGTCCCTCGGGCGGACACCATGCGCAGCATCTCATCTATAAACACACCTCAAATGAAATTTAAGCACCAAAAAAGCACCGTTTACACGGTGCACAGACTGTCGAAAAAGGTGTTTTCTGAATCCATCGACCTCGGCTGACATGAGCAGACGAGGTCGATACCTCTAGAGCAAAAAATGCCGTTCGAGTCGCCTTTAGGCATGAGAACGACATCTTTTGCGACGGGGTGTGTCCTGTGAGAGGGATGCAGGCGGACTGGCGCAGCCAGCAAAGCCGAACCCCTCTTTTGCAGCGTGTCGGGTTTCTCGACACGCTGAGCACCGTTTACACGGTGCAAAAATTGGGCCTTTCTCAGCTGATAAAACTCTGCGGTGGCGTTTTCCCCTTACGGGGCGCATCCGGCCCAAAGGCGATTCGTTCATCCTCATCCGTCCACAGCCCATGGTTTTTGAGGATTTCCATGGCCAAGGTTGCATCGCTGCGGTCGGGATCTTCGATGTAATGGAAATACCTGGGCTCGGGGTCGTCGTCGGTATAAGGCCGCACCTTATGGGCTTCTTCTCGCAGGACTTCAATGGCGGCCTCGTTCATTTTGATGAAGTCAGGTTTCTTATCCTCTGAAAGTGAAGCCATAATTTTCCGCCTCTTTCATAAAGACTTCCAGAAATGCCTGCTGCTGTGCGAGGCCTTTTTTATATCCCGAATAAGTAACTCCCAGCGCTTTGAAAAAATCTTCGGCACGTTCTTTGTTAAAGCTGAAGCTCTTTCCACAGGTAAACAGCGCACCCTTATTGCCTACGGCTCCAACGCCGCGCATTTTATCATCCTGGATAAGCGCGGTGATATCGCTTGGGCTCAGTATACCATTGCTGGCATGGTTATGTAAAGCATAATACAACGGCGACAATATCTATGAGCTCTGCAAAAAAAGGGGGCCTGAGCGAGAGCTACATCCGCAAGATCGTCCAGGACAAAGCCTCCCAGTTACGCCGCGCGCCCTGTGCTGGCCAGGTCACTTTCGATGATATCGCATCTTGATGGGAAGGAGGTTTCCGCGATGTACATCGACCCCTTTGTCGCCGGCGTTTTGGCCACGCTGATAGCTGAAAGTGCCGGCCTTATCATCACTGCCCTATTCTTTGCTTTCCGTGATGACCAGTCCAATAAAAAGGGCTGAGGGGATTGACAGCGCCGCTGCCGTGGTTTATATTATAACTAATGTTATATAACATGTATTGTTTAATGGAGGGGCCCCATGCCGCCAAAAGCGAGGATCACAAAAGACAGGGTCATTGATGCCGCCCTTGCGGTCGCGCGCGAAGCAGGGTGGGAAAGCATCAACGCAAGGACTGTCGCCCATGCGCTGAACTGCTCTACGCAGCCGGTCATGTATCACTTTGCCACGATCGAGGAGCTGAAATCTGCGGCTTTTGAGCGAGCCGACCAATTTCACTCGGCCTATTTGCTGAATGCTTCGGGAAACGAGGAGCAGATCATGCTTGGGATCGGGCTGAATTATATTCGTTTTGCGGTGGAGGAGCCGAATTTGTTTCGGTTTCTGTTTCAATCGGGGTATGCAGAGGGCAACAGCTTGCTTGAAATGATCGATTCCGAGGGTCTTGTGCCCGTCCTCTCGGCCATGCAGCAGGGGATGCATCTGGACTTCGATCAGACAAAAGAGGTCTTTATAACGCTCGCGATGTTTGTTCACGGGTACGCCAGCATTCTTGCGAACAACTCGCTTGCGTTCGACGAAAAGCTGATCGCCAAGCATTTGAAACGGGTATACACGGGCGCGATATCGGCGGTGAGGGAGGAAATCAAATGAAAGCTCAGCAAAAACTTGCAACCAGCAAAAAGAGCGCTCCCCTCACGGTGACAGGCATGGCCATCATGGCGGCATTGACGGTGACGAAAGCCGTTCCGTCCTCGAATGTGGCGGGGTATTCCGTGCTTGTCGGGATCGCGTTTTTCTTTATTGCGGAAGCGGTCGCCAAAGCACCGAATGCCGGATCGGGGCTGCGGTTTACTACGATCGCGGCGGATATGAAAAAGCCCGGTGTCCTCGCATGGATGCTGCTGCCGGGCGTGAGCGGCGCTGCGACGCTTATCGCGGGGAACCTGATTTTTGGCGGAGACTTTGCCGCCCATGTCCTTGGGCGGACGGGTTCTGTCCTGCCTTTTGACAAAACAGCGCTGCTGGCGGGGCAGGTCATCCTTGCGGCATTCGGCGAGGAAATCGCCTGGCGTGGCTTCTTCCTCGGACAAGGAGCGAAAATACTCCCGTTTTGGCTCTGCGCCGTGGTGTCATCTGCCCTTTTTGCCGCCGGGCATATCGCCGCGGGAAGCACAGCGCTCGTCTTGTATGACGTTGCCACGATTTTTATCGACAGTTTGATCTTTTCGGCGCTCTATCAGAAATCGGGCAACTGTGTTATCAGCACCTTTGCGCATATTTTCGGGAACGCTGTATCGCTTGTCGCAGTATTCCTGTTCTTGTAAGGCAAATAGGGCTTTTTTAAATCAGGATCGGGAGGGATCAAAATGGAAATACAGGCCTTTTCGGAAGAATATCGGGACGATTTGATCTTTATGGTTTTACAGGCCAAAGACGCATTGGGAAGAAAGCCGAGCATCAACGAGGATCTGCTGGATATAAAGGCAAATTATATGGATCGCGGCGATATGTTCTGGATCGCGGTCGACGAAAACGACCGGGTGATCGGGTGCGTCGGATATTCCAAAACAGCCGGTACGTCCGAGGCTTTTCTCCACCGGCTGTACGTCAAGCCCTCCGAAAAACATAAGGGGATCGGGACTGCCCTCTTGAAGACGGCGGAAGCATTCATGCGTGATAACGGTATAACGACAGCGAAGGTACATCTTGGCTTTCCAAAGGAGCAATGGCTTGAATCCTATGCGTTCTATCCAAAGCATGGGTATCATGAATATGCACCGAGATACATGACAAAAGAACTGTAATTTTTTTGATGAAAAAGTGTTTATTTGTGAATCGATCCCCGCTTTGCGGGGGCGGATGATAGAAAGGAACCTGTCATGAACGATTCGATCAACATTGCTCTGCTGCAGATCCTGCCCGCGGGGAGCCTTGCGCAGAACATGGAAAAAGGCGTCCGCTGCTGCAAAGAGGCCAAGGCGCAGGGCGCGGACATCGCCCTGTTCCCGGAGATGTGGAGCAGCGGCTATACCATCCCGCACGACCCCGAGAAGCTGGACGCGCTGGCCGTTCCCGCGGACGGAGAATTCGTCACGCGCTTTGCGGCGCTCAGCGCCGAGCTCGACATGGCCATCGGTATCACCTTTTTGGAGAAAAGCGGCGCCGGGCCCAAAAACAGCATCTGCCTGTTTGACCGCCGCGGGCAGCTTGCCTACAAATATTCCAAGGTCCACATCTGCGATTTTGGCGAGCCGAACGATGAGAGCGTGCTGTGCGCGGGCGATGGATTTCCCGTCGCCGCGCTCGACACCGCCAAGGGGGTCATCAAGGTGGGCTCGATGATCTGCTATGACCGCGAGTTCCCGGAGAGCGCCCGCATCCTCATGCTCAAGGGCGCGGAGCTTTTGCTCGTGCCCAACGCCTGCCCGATGGAGATCAATCGCCTGTCGCTGCTGCGGGGCCGCGCGTATGAGGACAGGCTTGCCATCGCCACCTGCAATTATCCCGCGCCCCACCCGGACTGCAATGGCCACTCCACACTGTTTGACGGCGTGGCTTTCCTGCCCGGGCGGGGCGGCGTCCGGGACACCTGCGCGCTGGAGGCCGGCGAAGCCGAAGGAATTTTTCTCGCCCGGCTGGACATCGCCCTGCTGCGGGAATACCGCAGGCGGGAGGTGCAGAATCTGCACAACCGGCGGCCCGAACTGTACGGCATCCTTGCAGAGCGATAGCCCGGCAGCCGCGGACAACAGCTCGCTACGGCTCGATGCGTTCGAATCCCTTTTTGGAAACCTGGAGGGATTCTCCCGCGCCCTGCGATGCGAACGCAGCGCTCTCGCGGAGGAGTAAGTTTTGTGCCCGCCGGAAACGGGATCCGGCGAGCATATAACTGGATAAAATAATGGGCGATTCGTTCAATACAGGTAAGGCATTGCCAGCGCCCGCCATGCTGCCCGCCGCAGACGGCGGGCTTCAGCGTGTCGAGGAACTAGACACGCTGCAAAAGAGGGGCTCGGCTAAGCTGGCTGCGCCAGTCCGCCTGCGCCCCTCTCTTGGACACACCCCGT
>CANRBN010000098.1 GCA_947628865.1 uncultured Gemmiger sp. | reverse complement strand
GGCTGTGCCGCGCCGGCGGCGGGCGGCGTTCCGGGCCAGCTGCTGCGCGGCCAGGCGGTCGGCGTCCCAGCTGCCCGTGGCCGTGACGGAGGCATCCGGCGCGGGGGCCCGCTCGCGGGCCTGCGCGATCATTTCCGGGGTGATGTGCGGGATGCTGACGGTGGAATCGTCCTGCCCGCCGGCACGCGCGCTGTCAGGCGTTTCGGGGCCGTATGGCATGGCGTTTCTCCTCCTCTTTCCTGCGGAACCGCATGCGCTCCGCCCGGCGCCCGGCGCGGTCGAGCCATTCGGGGAACGCGCCGACGATGAGCAAAGCAAAGCAGACACTGGTCTCGTACTCGCTGTAATAGCGGAAAGCCACGGTGGCGAGCCCCAGCGCCATCCCGTACACGACGCGGCTGGCCGTGCGGTTGGGCTGGGTGACCGGCTCGCCGGCCAGGAACACCCCGCCGAACAGGATGGTGCCGGACAGCAGGATGTATTTTTCAAGATAGATGCGCTGGTTGACGTACTGCCACGGCGCGCTGAGCAACGGCAGCTCGTTGAGCTGCGGGAACAGCCACGGCACCGCCACGCACACCGCCAGATACGGCACCACGGTGGACAGGCGGACGTGCCCGCGGCAGAGCAGGAACAGCCCGCAGGCCGCGACCACGAGGATGGCGCTGGCCCCGAGCGGCCCCTGCACGTTGCCGATGAGCAGGTTGGTGGTGCTGGCCGTGGGCAGGCCGCCGGCGCGTAGCGCGGCATTGAGTCCGGCGGTCAGGGGCGGCATCTCGCTGCTCAGGAGCGGCAGCGCGGTGCCCGGCGCCGGGTAGGAAAACACATACTGCGGCCAGCTCACGCCCGCCACCACGACGCCGACGGCAGCCGGGTGGAACGGGTAGTGCCCGTCGCCGCCGAACACCTCCCTGGCGATCGCGGCGGCCACGACGGCCACGACGATGATGAAATACGGCACGCTGGCCGGCATCAGCAGCGTGATGAGCGCGGCGAAGCAGGCGCCGGTCGGCTCGGCGGCGCCGCGCCCGGCGCCGTGCAGGGGCAAAAACAGGCAGTCACACAGATAGGCGGTGACGAGCGCCAGCGCCATCAGCAGCAGCGGGCGCGGCCCGTAGTAATAGCAGCTGATGGCCAGCAGCGGCACGCAGCACCACAGAATGTCGGTGTAATAGCTGTTCGCCTTTTGGTTGGCGGGGTTGGGCATGGATCTCTCCTTTTCGGGGCGGCGTACCGCCCGGTGTGCGCGGCGGCGGCTTCAGCGGTGCAGGGCCGCGAGCAGCGCCGCCGGGTCGGGCGCCTTGAACAGCGCGCTGCCGGTGACGAGCACATCGGCGCCCGCGGCCGCGCACTGCGGCCCGGTCACGGCGTCGACGCCGCCGTCCACCTCGAGCCAAACGCCGTGGGCGCGGCAGGCATCGCGCAGCGCGGCGAGCTTGTCGAGCGCGGCGGGCATAAACGCCTGCCCGCCGAAGCCGGGCTCCACGCTCATCACAAGCACGAGGTCGAGCTCGGGCACGAACGGCAGCGCGGCGGCCGCCGGCGTGGCGGGCTTGACGGAAAGCCCGGCCTTGCAGCCGGCCGCATGCACGGCGGCGATGGCGGCGCGCACGGCGGCCGCATCGGGCAGGGCCTCGTAATGGAACGTGACAAGGTCGGCGCCGGCGGCGGCGAAGTCCGGCAGGTATCGGAGCGGGTCGGTGATCATCAAGTGGACGTCATAAAAGGCATCCGGCAGGGCCCTGTGCAGGCATTTGAGCACCGGCGCGCCGTAGCTGATGTTGGGCACGAAATGGCCGTCCATCACGTCGATGTGCAGCCAGTCGGCGCCGGCGGTGAGCACCGCGCGGCACTCGCCGCGCAGGTCGGCGAGATCCGCCGCGAGCACCGAGGCGCTGACCGTGGGCTTGTGGGGCATGGGGGTCATCCTTTCGGCATGGGTCGGGCCCGCGGGCCCGCACAGGGCTATTGTAGCGGAAAACGGGGCAAAAATCAATCGCCGGCCAGCTCGGCGGCAGCCGTCTCCAGCGCGCGGGCGACGGTCTTGTCCATATCGTAGTACTTATACTCGCCCAAACGCCCGCCGAACAGCACCCGCGGCTCGGCGGCGGCCAGCGCCCGATAGCGCGCGTACAGCGCGCCGTTGGCCTCGTCGTTGACGGGGTAGTAGGGCTCGTCGCCGGGCTTCCACTCGGCGCTGTATTCGCGGCTGATGACGGTCTTGGTGCCGGCCTCGGTGGAGCCGAAGACGAAGTGCTTGTGCTCGATGATGCGAGTGTAGGGGGTGTCGGCGTCGGTGTAGTTGACGACGGCGTTGCCCTGGTAGTTGGGGGTGTCGAGAACCTCGGTCTCAAAGCGGACGCTGCGGTACTGCAGCGCGCCGAGCGAATAGCCGAAATATGCGTCGACGGGCCCGGTGAAGACGGTCCTTTCGGCCAGCGCGTCCAGCGCGGCCCTGTCGGCCAGGTAATCGACGCCGAGGCGCACCTCGACGCCGGCGAGCAGCTTTTCGGCCAGCGCCGTGTAGCCGTCGACCGGGATGCCCTGGTAGAGGGCGTCGAAATAGTTGTTGTCATAGGTGAAGCGCACCGGCAGGCGCCGGATGATGAAGGCCGGCAGCTCGGTGCAGGGGCGGCCCCACTGCTTTTCGGTGTAGTGCTTGACGAGCTTTTCGTAGATATCGGTGCCGACGAGGTTGATGGCCTGCTCCTCAAGGTTTTTGGGGTGCTCCGCGTAGTGGGCGGCGCGCTGCTCGGCGATTTTGGCGGCGGCCTCGGCGGGCGTGACGACTCCCCACATCTTGTTGAAGGTGTTCATGTTGAACGGCAGGTCGTACACCTCGCCCCTGTAGTTTGCGACCGGGGAATTGGTGTAGCGGTTGAACACCGCGAACCGGTTGACATAGTCCCACACTGCCTTGTCGTTGGTATGGAAGATGTGCGCGCCGTAGCGGTGCACGGCGATGCCCTCGATCTCCTCGGTATAGATGTTGCCGGCGATGTGCGGGCGCTTTTCGACGACCAGGCAGCGCCTGCCGGCATCGGTCATCTGCCGCGCGAACACCGCGCCGAACAGCCCGGCGCCGACGATAAGGTAATCATATTTCATGGTACAAGGACCTCCCTTTGTTGTTTACCGGTAGAGCGCCGCCTGCGCGGCGAGCGTTTGGGCCATCCCGGCGCGCACGTCGGCGGGGGCCAGGATCTCGACGCCGCCGCCAAAGCCCGCCACCCAGCCGAAGAACTGCGGGCTCACCTGCACCGGCGGGGTGATGGTGAACGAATCCTCCCCCGACACCGGCATCAGCGTGAGCGCCGTGCCGAAGCGGTCGAGGATGGCGCCGACGAACTCGCTGCGGCATTTGAGCGTGACGCGCTTGAGCGGGCCGTTGAACATGCCGAACACCTGCTGCATGTAGGCGTTGACGTCGAACGCCTCATACTCGGCCTTGCCCTCGCGCACGGTGTCGGGCAGGGCGCGCACCTGCGTGATCTTGTCGACCCGGTAATGCCGCAGGCTGCCGTTCGTGTAGGCGATGAGGTAGTAGTAGTTGCCCTCCCACACGAGCACCCACGGGCTGACCCGGTATTCCTGCCCGCCGTGGCGCGGGGTCATGCGCTTTTCGAGATCCCAGTCACAGTAGGTGAAGCGCACCTGCACCCCGGCTGTGATGGCGGCGTGCAGGGCATCGACGGTGTAGAGGATCCTTTCGTCTTTGCTCTTGAGCCGCCCGCTGACCAGCACCTTGCGGTCGAGCGCCTCCTCGTGGTAGCGGGAGGTGAAGCGACCGAGCTTGTCGATGAGGGTGCGGGTCTTGCGCGCGGTGATGAAGCGGCTGGCGTACACGGCATCGACCAGCAGCTTGAGCTCCGCGAGCTCAAACACGCTGCCGGCCATGTAGTACCCGCCGCCGCGCCCGCGCTGCTGCACGATCTCGAACGGTTGGCCGGGCAGGTCGTTGAGGGCCTCGATGTCGGCGTAGATGCTCTTGCGCTCGGCCTCGATGCCGCGCGCCTCCAGCATCTCGACCAGGCGCGGCACGCTCAGGGGATGCTCCTCGTCGGTCTCGCGGATGAGGATCTCCAAAAGCACGAGCAGCTTGCGTTTTTGACCTTCCTTGCGGGGCATGGGCAGCCCTCCCTGTGTAAAAAAATATCGGGCGTCATTTTTTGTCGAACGCCGCGCGGCGCTCGGTCGAAAGGCGGAACATCTGCTCAAGGCCCGCGCGGTCGCCGGCCTCGAGCTTGGATCTCAGCGCGTCGAGCGCGGCGGTGAACTGCCCGATCTCGTCGATGAGGTTTTGCTTGTTCCACAAAAACAGCTCCGCCCACATCGTCTCGTTGATGCGCGCAATGCGGGTGAGATCGCGGAACGAATCGCCGGTGTAGCGGGCAAGCTCAGAATTGTCCGACGCGCACATCAGGCTGACGGCGATGGCGTGGCACAGCTGGCTGACGTAGCCGATCATGCGGTCGTGCGCGGCGGGGGTGAGCTCCGAGATGCGCGCAAAGCCCAGCGTTTGCGCCAGCGCCCTGCACCACGCGATGCCCGCCGGGGTGTTGGCGGGCGTGGGGGTGACGATGAAGTTGGCGTCGTCAAAGCGCACCTCGGTGCAGTGGGCGATGCCGGTGGTCTCGCGCCCGGCCATCGGGTGGCTGGCGATAAACTCGACGCCGGCGGGCAGCGCCGCCTGCACCGGCTCGACGAGCCCCTGCTTGACGCCGGAGACATCGGTGATGCGCGTGCCGGGGCGGAAATGCCCGCCGTACTGCCGCACCCAGTCGAGCAAGACCGTCGGGTACAGCCCGAACACGACGCGGTCGGCCCGCTCGATGAGGTCGGTGAAGTCCGTGGTCTTGCCGGCGGCGATGTAGCCGCGGTCAAGGGCCGTTCGCAGCGTCTCGGCGCTGCGGGTGATGCCGGTGACGGTGTAGCCCCTGGCGCTCAGGAGCTGGGCGTAGCGGCCGCCCAGCAGCCCCAGCCCGACGATGAGCCATGTGTGGTTTTTATCCATCTTGTTCCTCCAGCCTTGCGCCGAGCGCACGCAGCACGGCAAAGAACGCCGGCCAGCTCTTGTCGACGGCCCCGGCCCCCTCGAGCACCGCCGGCACGCCGGCGCCGAGCGCCGCGACGGCCAGGCTCATCGCGACGCGGTGGTCGTTGTGGGCGCAGAGCGGCGCCGACGGCGCGCGCAGCGCAGCGCCGCCGTGCACCGTGACGGTATCGGCATCCGCCTCGACGGCGGCGCCGAGCTTGGCGAGCTCCTGCTGCATGGCGGCGATGCGGTCGCTCTCTTTTAAGCGCAGGCGCCCGGCGTGCCGGATGGTGGTGTCGCCCCCGGCAAAGCAGGCGAGCGCCATGAGGACGGGCCCGAGGTCGGGGCAGTCGGCGAGGTCGAGCTCGATGCCGGTGAGCGGCGCGGGCCGCACCGTGACGGCGCCGAGCCCCTCCTCGACCCGCGCGCCGAACCGGCGCAGCAGGGCAAGGATCACGGCGTCGCCCTGGCAGGTCCTCGCGGCAAGGCCCGTCACGGTGACGGGCGCGCACAGCGCGCCCAGCGCGGCCAAAAACGCCGCCTGGCTGTAGTCCCCCTCGACGGCGAGCGTGCAGGGGCGGTAGGGCTGCGGGGCCACGGTATACCGCGCGCCGCCCCCCGGCAGCGCCCTTGCCTGTACCTGTATGCCGAACGCCCGCAGCGCGTCCAGCGTCATGCCGACATAGCTGCGGCTCTCGAACGGCGGCGTGACGGTGATCGTCGTTTTGCCCTCCAGCAGCGGCGCGGCGAACAGCAGCCCGCTGATGAACTGGCTGGAGACATCGCCCGGCACCGTGAACGCCCCGGCGCGCAGGCGGCCCTGCACGGTCAGGCGGTCGGGCGCCTGGGCAAAGCGCAGGCCCTCGTCCTCAAACAGCGTCTTGTACACGCTCTGCGGGCGCGCGAACAGCCGCCCGGCGCCGGTAAAAACGACCTTTTGCGCCGTCAGGCTGAACAGCGGGATGAGAAAGCGCAGCGTGCTGCCGCTCTCGTCACAAAAGACCGGGCGGGTGACGGTGGCAAAGCCGCCGGTGCCGATGCCCTGCACGGTGAGGGCATCGCCCGCCCGCGCGGTGCGGGCGCCCAGCTGCGCCACGGCGGCCCGCGTCGCCTCGATGTCCCGGGAAAAGGGCAGATCCTCAATGCGGCTGGTGCCGTCGGCGAGCGCCGCGCAGACGAGCGCGCGGTGCCCGGCGCTCTTGCTGGGCGGCGCGGCGGCGGTGCCGCCGATCTGGCTTGGGTACAGCGTGACGGTCAAGGCAGGTTCCTCCCGGGGCGTGCCGCTCCCCTCACATCCGCCGCCCGATGGCGGCGGCGACGAGGCGGCATTTTTCGATGGTGGCGGCGAAGCGGTCGGGCTTCAGGCACTGGGCGCCGTCGCTCCAGGCGCACTGCGGGTCGTTGTGGACCTCGATCTCCAGCCCGTCGGCGCCGGCGGCGACCGCCGCGATGGCCATGCTCTCGACGTATTTGTAGTCGCCGGTGGCATGGCTGGGGTCGACGATGACGGGCAGGTGCGTCTTTTCCTTGATGACCGGCACGGCGGAAAGGTCGAGCGTGTTGCGGGTGGCCCTTTCAAAGGTGCGGATGCCGCGCTCGCACAGGATGACGTTCTCGTTGCCGCCGGCCATGATGTACTCGGCGCTCATGATCCATTCCTCCACGGTGTTGGCCAGCCCGCGCTTGAGCAGCACCGGCTTGGACATTTTGCCCACGGCCTTGAGCAGCTGGAAGTTCTGCA
>CANRBN010000097.1 GCA_947628865.1 uncultured Gemmiger sp. | reverse complement strand
CACCCCGCCATCCAGACCCTCATCGACACCTACAACGAGGTCACGGGCGAGCACAAGACCCCCTTTGTGATGGGCGGTGGCACCTACGCGCGGCATTTCCCGCTGGCGGTCAGCTTCGGCCCCGAGCACACCGACCTGCCGCTGCCGCCCTTTGCGGGGCCGATGCACGGCGCCAACGAGGGCGCGAATTTCGACAGGCTCATCGAGGCGCTCAAGATCTACATCCTCGCCCTGCTGCGCCTGGAGGAGCTGGCGTTTTAAGGCCATCCCCCGCACACGCGGGGCCTCAGACTGTCGAAAAAGGTGTTTTCTGAATCCATCGCCCTCGGCGGACATGCTCGCGCCCGCAGGCGCATGTCGGAGGCCAACCGCGCGAAGCGCGGCTCTTAGGCCGGAGACTCAGACGAGGTCGATACCTCTAGAGCAAAAATGCCGTTCGAGTCGCCTTTAGGCATGAGAACGACATTTTTTGCGACGGGGTGTGTCCAAGAGAGGGGCGCAGGCGGACTGGCGCAGCCAGCTTAGCCGAGCCCCTCTTTTGCAGCGTGTCGAGTTTCTCGACACGCTGAGGCCCGGCAGGCAACATGCCTGCCGGGCCTCCTTTTTGCGGCGTTCGCGGGCTTTATTCCATCTCCAGCGGGATATACTCCGGCGCCGCGCGCGCCGGCAGCAGCCGGCACACCAGCATAACGGCCCCGGCCAGCACGGCCACGGCGGCCAACAGCTTCAACAAGGTCTTCATCGGCGCTCCCTTTCCCCCAAGATGTGGGGCATGCTCAAAACATTACACACAGTATACACCATCCGGGCCGGTTTGTCACCTGTTTGGGCAAGTTTTCTCTCAAAATCTGCCGCGCGTCAGCTCGTCAAGGTTCTGGGCGTAGCAGGGCAGCATGTGCGCGATGAAATACTCGGCCTCCGGGCATTCCATCGCGTGCAGGGCCGCCAGCTGCTGGTCATGGGCGGCGGCGAATTCGCGGTTGCCCGCCTGCAGCTCCTCGGTGCACTTGATCAGCGCCGAGAGCCTGTCCGCCGCCTTCAGCAGCTTCCGCTCGGCATCGCTGAGCGCCGTGCCGGTCAGGTAGTCAAGCGCCTCCTCCTGCAGCTCGGCGGGCAAAAGCCCGGCCATCGCCTCGGCGCTCTCGTGCTCCAGCGCCTTGTACGCGGTGCGCAGCGCGGTGTTTTTGTACTTGACCGGGGTGGGCAGGTCGCCGGTCAGGATCTCCGGCGCGTCATGGTAGAGCGCCGCCGCCGCCACCGTGTCGGGGCGGATGCCCGCGCCCGTGCCGGTGCATTTCTGCGCGATCAGGCACAGGATGTGCGCCAGCAGCGCGGCGTCGGCGGTGTGCTCGCTCAGGCTCTCGGCGCGCCCGTTGCGCATCAGGCTCCAGCGGGTGATGTACTTCATGCGGCTCAACAGCGCGCTGAACGGGTAAACAGCCATAAAACGGCCTCCTTTGCGTTTCTTCTCCTCCAGCATACCACGGCGGGCGTCCCATAGTCAGGACTTTCACAAGAATCAGTGCGCCGCCAGCCAGGTCTTGCCGCAGCCGGTCTCGACCGTTAAGGGCACGCTGTAGCGCACCACGTTCTCCATCTCCTCCTTCAGGATGGTGCGCACGCGGTCGGCCTCCGCCTCCGGCGCCTCGACGATGAGCTCGTCATGCACCTGTAAAAGCAGCCGGGCCTTGAGCTTTTCCCCGCGCAGGCGCTGCCACACATGCACCATGGCCAGCTTGATGATGTCCGCCGCCGTGCCCTGGATGGGCGTGTTGCGGGCCATGCGCTCGCCGCTCGAGCGCACCTGGAAATTGCCGCTGACAAGCTCCGGCAGCGCGCGGCGCCGGCCAAACAGCGTCTCGACGTAGCCGTTTTGTTTGGCGTCGGCGATGCAGGTCTTCATATAGCCGTCCACTTTCGGAAAAGCGCCCAGATAGGTCTGCAAAAAGGCGTCGGCCTCCCGCACCGAGGTGTTCAGATCCTTGGCGAGCGAGAACGCGCCCTTGCCGTACATGATGCCAAAATTGATGGCCTTGCTGGCGGTGCGCAGCTCGTGCGTGACCTCGCTCTCGGGGATGCGGTAGATCTTGGCGGCGGTGGAGCGGTGGATGTCGGCGCCGGACAAAAACGCCTGCCGCATCGCCTCGTCGCCGGTGATGTGCGCGAGGATGCGCAATTCGATCTGGGAATAGTCGGCGTCCACCAGCGTGTTGCCGTCCCCGGCCACAAAGTAGCCGCGCAGGCGGCTGCCCAGCTCGGTGCGGATGGGGATGTTCTGCAGATTCGGCTCGGTCGAGGAGATGCGCCCCGTGCGCGCCTCGGTCTGGATAAAGGTCGTGTGGATGCGCCCGTCCTCCCCAATGGCCTTGAGCAGCCCGTCGACATAGGTCGAAAGCAGTTTCGCGTAGGTGCGGTATTTTAAGATGCTGTCCACCACCGGGCTGTAGGGGCGCAGGCTCTCGAGGGTCTCGGCGTCGGTGGAATAGTAGTCCCGGTGGCTCTTTTTGCGCGGCGGCAGGCCCAGCTTGCCGAACAGCGCCTCGCTGAGCTGCTTCGCGCTGTTGACGTTGAACGTGTAGCCGACCTCGCGGTAGATGCTGTCCAAAATGCCGTCCAGCTCGCCGCGCAGGCTCTCGCCAAAGGCGCGGATGCCGTCGGGGTCAACGGCAAAGCCGACGCGCTCCATATCGGCCAGCACGCGGGCCAGCGGCAGCTCCATCTCGTCGTGCAGGCGGCGCATGCCGGTCTTGTCGAGCTCGGCCGCCAGCGCCGCCAGCAGCCCGGGCAGAGCGCCGGCGTCGGGGTACTCCGCGCACGCAAAGACCGGCGCGGCGCCATACTGCGCCGCCAGCGGCGCGACCTCGTATTTCGTCGCCGAGGGGTTGAGCAGGTAGGCCGCCAGCTTGCCGTCAAAGGCGATGGATCGGCCCAGGCCGCCCGCCGCCAGCGCCAGATGGTACAGCGGCTTCGCGTCAAAGCACCAGATCTCGGCGCCGCTGTCCAGCAGCGCCGGCAGGCGCGCGGCCTCCACCGCAAAGACGGCGGCCTCCGGCTCGCACTGCACGGCGTACCAGCCGTCCCCGGCGCTTTGCGCCAGATACAAGCGCCCCGCCGGCAAAAGCGGCAGCGGCTGCGGCACGAGCGCCGCCAGCGGCGCGGCGCAGGCGGGGGCGGCGCGCCCGTCAAGGCCCCAGCGCCCGGCCATCCGCTGCATCTCGAGCCCGGCCAGGATGTCGGCAGCGGCGGCGGCGTCCACCGCGCCGCGCACATAGGCGGCGGGATCGGTCTCGATGGGGGCCTCGGTCGAGATGGTGCCCAGCCGGTAGCTCAGCTCGGCCAGATCGCGGTGGTTTTGCAGGTTCTCGCGCTGTTTGGGCTTAATGGAGGCGTCGTCCAGGTGCTCGTACACGCCCTCGAGGCTGCCAAACCGCTGCACCAGCGCCAGCGCGGTCTTTTCGCCGATGCCCGGCACGCCGGGGATGTTGTCGGACGCATCGCCCATCAGCCCCTTCACGTCGATGAGCTGGCGCGGCGCAACGCCGTATTTTTCCAGCACGGCGGCCTCGTCCATCGTCAGCGTCTCGCGGTTGGTCGCCAGCAGCACCGTCGTGGCGGGGCCCACGAGCTGCAGGCTGTCCCGGTCGCCGGTGGCCAGCAGCGCGGTGCCGCCCTTTGCGGCGCAGGCCGCGGCCAGCGTGCCAAGGATATCGTCGGCCTCCCAGCCCTCCCTGCTGACCTGTACGAAGCCCAGCGCCGTCAACAGCTCCTTGAGCACCGGCATCTGCCGGGCCAGCTCCTCCGGCATGCCGTGCCGGGTGGCCTTGTACCCCTCGTAGGCCTTGTGGCGGAAGGTCGGCGCGTGCTCGTCCCACGCGATGGCCACGGCGTCCGGCGCGTGGGCCTCCAGCAGGCTCAGCAGGATGGTCTGGAAGCCGTAGATGGCGTTCGTGTAGCGGCCATCGCGCGTCGTCAGCAGATGGATGCCGAAAAACGCGCGGTTGACAAGGCTGTTGCCGTCCAGTACCAGCAGTTTCATGGGCGGGGCCCTCCTTTTGTGCAAAAACGGTAAATACAGTATACCACGCCGCCGCCGTTTGTGGTACAATAAACACAGAAAAAAGTACCGGGGAGGGGCAACGGCGATGCGGCTCAAAAACCTTGCGATCCCCGCCGGCGCCGTGTTCGCCCCCATGGCCGGCCTGTCCGATGCCGCCTGCCGCCACCTGATGGCCGCCCACGGCGCGGTGTGGACGGTCAGCGAGATGGCCAGCGCCAAGGCCATCACCTACGGCGATGCCAAAAGCGTGGCGCTTTTGCGCGATACGCTGTACGGCGGGCCGAACGGCCTGTTCGCCGCGCAGCTGTTCGGCGCCGAGCCCGACACGGTGGCCGGGGCCATCGGCATTTTGCGGGACAAGGGCGTCAAATTCGATCTGCTCGACCTCAACATGGGCTGCCCGGCGCCCAAGATCACCGCCGGCGGGGCGGGCAGCAGGCTGCTGCTCGACCCGGCGCTGTGCGGGCGGATGGTGGCCGCCGCGCGGCGCGCCCTCGGGGACGATACCCCGCTGACCGTCAAGATGCGCCTCGGCTGGGACGCCGGGCACTGCACCGCCGTCGAGGTCGCCAAAGCCTGCGAGGCCGCCGGCGCCGACCTGCTCACCGTGCATGGCCGCACGCGTGAGCAGATGTACGCCCCGCCCGTCGATGCCGCCGCCATCGCCGCCGTCAAGCGCGCGGTGCGCATCCCGGTGCTCGCCAACGGCGACATCACCACCCCCGGGAGCGCGCTGGCCATCCTGCAAACCACCGGCTGCGACGGCGTGATGATCGGCCGCGGCGCGCTCGGCGACCCGTGGCTGTTCGAACGCGTGAACGCGGCGCTCGCCGGCGAGCCCGTGCCCCCGCCGCCGACCCTTGCCCAAAAGATGGCCGCCATGCGGCAGCAGATCTACGACATGTGTGAGGACAAGGGCGAGTGGACGGCCATGCCGCAGGCGCGCGGCCACGCCATGCACTACATGAAAAAGCTGCGCGGCGCCGCGGCGCTGCGGCGGTACTGCTCGATGCTCGAGCATTTCTCCGATGTCGACCGCCTCATCGACGCCGCTTTCCGCTGCCAGGAATGAACACCCATCCGCGAAAGGAGTTTGATATCCATGCTTCCACAGGAAATCTTGACCGAGGCCGCCGCCCTGCAAGACGAATTGCAGGCCATCCGGCACGACCTGCACCGGCACCCCGAGACGGGGTTCGACCTTGCCTACACCAAGCCCTATGTGCGCCAAAAGCTCGAGGAGATGGGCTATGCCCCCGTCGACTGCGGCAAAGCCGGCCTCATCGCGCTGGCGGGCGGCAAACGCCCGGGCAGGACCATCCTGCTGCGCGCCGACATGGACGCCCTGCCCATCGCCGAGGAGGCGCAGGTGGATTTCGCCAGCCTGACCCCCGGCAAGATGCACGGCTGCGGGCACGATATGCACACGGCCATGCTGCTGGGCGCGGCCAGGCTGCTCAAGGCGCATGAGGGCGAGATCGAGGGCACCGTCAAGCTGGAGTTCCAGCCCGCCGAGGAGATCTTCCAGGGCTCGCCCGATATGCTGGCGAACGGCCTGCTCGAAAACCCGAAGGTCGATGCCGCCGCGATGCTCCACGTCATCGCCGGCGTGCCGATGCCCAACGGCATGCTGCAGGTGGCCACCGGCGGCGTCTCCGCCGCCAGCTGTGAGCAGTATCACATCACCGTGCGCGGCAAGGGCGGGCATGGGGCCTCGCCGCATCTGGCCGTCGACCCCATCACCGCCGCCGCGCACATCCACCTGGCCCTGCAGGAGATCAGCGCCCGCGAGCTCGAGGGCAACGAGTTCGGCATCTTCACGACCGGGCGCTTCGCCGCCGGCGAGGTCTCCAACGTCATCCCCGACAAGGCCGAGATGTGGGGCACCATCCGCACCACCGACCCCGGCAACGCCGTGGGCGAGCGCATCAAAAAGCGCATGACCGAGATCGCGAACGGCGTGGCCGCGGCGATGCGCTGCACCGCCGAGGTGGAGTTTTACGATTACTGCCCCTGCATGTACGTCGACCCCGACCTCGGCGCCGCCGCGCTCGGCTATATGAAGGAGCTGCTCGGCCCCGCGGCGCTCGACCTCAACGCCCTGACCGGCGGCAAGGCGGGCGGCGGCAGCGAGGATTTCTCTTTCGTCAGCCACAGGGTGCCCACCGTGACGATGTTTTTGGCCGCCGGCAACGCAGACAACGGCTACCGCTACGCCCAGCACCATCCCAAGGTGATGTTTGACGATGCCGTGCTCAGCCAGGGCGCCGCCATCCACACCTGGCTGGCGCTGCGCTGGCTGGCCGCGCACGCCGCCCCCACGCTGGACGTCGGCGGCGTACAGAGCGTGCAGGAGCTGCACGCCCTGCTCAAGGAAAAGCTCGCCCTGCCGGATTTTTACGGCCACAACTGGGATGCCTTCGCCGATGCCGTCTCCGGCCTCGTGCAGCTGCCGGAGAAGCTCCGCTTCACCGGCTGGGACAAGCTCGCCGCCCGCCTGCCAAAGGACAGCGCCGTGCTCAAAAAGATCCTCACCGAGCACTATACCCGCACCGCGCCCGACCGCGCGCCCGGGGACTGCCTGCCCGGTATGGATGTGTGACAAAAAACTAAAGTGTCGATCGGCATCTGCCGACCGACTGTCAAAAAAAGATGCATTAAGGATTCATCAAGAATTCATCGGCACTGACTGACATGTGCAGGCAGGCCGATACCTCTAGAGCAAAAAATGCCGTTCGAGTCGCCTCGGGGCATGAGAACGGCATTTTTTTGCGACGGGGTATGTCCTGTGAGAGGGGGCAAAGCGGCGCCATGTAATGTCCGCGTTCGCGGACGGTTATTTCGGTCGCGCCCTCGCTCAACGCTGTGCGCCCGCAGGCGCCTGCCGAAGCGCAACCACCGCGAAGCGGTGGCT
>CANRBN010000096.1 GCA_947628865.1 uncultured Gemmiger sp. | reverse complement strand
GCGGTGAGCAGCGCGATCTGCACCTCGGGGGAGCCGGTGTCGCCCTCATGCAGGGCGGCCTTGGCGATGACGGGCTGTTTGTCGATTGCGGATTTCTGGCTCATGGGTCTTTCCTCCATTTTGTATTTGCCGGCGGCGAAGCAGCGGGTAGAAAGAGGCTCCCCCTGGCGGGGCATACGCCCGCCGCTGCGCCGCGGTAGCTTTGATAGTATACCACAGGGCTCTTGAAAATACAAGCGGTTTTTTTGCGCTCATTGCCCCGGTTCGGGCGCAAGGCGGCGCCTGGCGGCCTCGCCGGCGCGCAGGATGAGGGCGCGCAGCTCGTCCAGCGAGCGGAACTTTTGGATGGGGGCATAGTACTCGTAAAATTCGAGCAGCGGGCTCTGGCCGTACACATCGCCGGAAAAGCCGGGGACGTAGGTCTCGCAGGTGACGGCGGCGCCGGGCGCCTCGACCGTGGGGCGGGGGCCGATGCCGGTGGCGGCGGGCCGCCATTGGCCGCCGAGGAAAACGCGGGTCAGGTACACGCCCTGCGCGGGCACCAGCGTGCCGGCGGGGTAGTTCTGGTTGAGCGTGGGCGTGCCGAGGCGGGAGGCACCGATGCCCCTGCCGTGGGTGACGGGCCAGTCCACCGCGTAGGGGGCGCCGAGCATGGCGTTGGCATCGGCGATGCGGCCCTCCTCGAGCGCGGCGCGCACGCGCGTGCTGGACACCGTGCTGCCCTTGTACTGCGCCATCGGCACGATGTGTACCTCGATGCCGCGGGGCGCGCACAGCTGCCGGAGCGTTTGGACACTGCCGGCGGCGTTGGCGCCGAACGTGAAGTTGTCGCCGCAGAAGACGGCCCTGGCCCCAAAGCAGCGCTGGAGCACGTTTTCCACGAACTGCTCCGGCGTGAGGGCGCAGAACGCCTCGAACGGGGGCTCCATGTACCGGCGGATGCCGAGCGCCGCCACCCGCGCGCGTTTTTGCCCGGGCGACAGGATGCGCCCGCCCTTGAGCGAGGTGCCTGCAGGCAGCCGGAACGTGAACGCGGCGGACACCGTCCCCTGCCCCGCCGCGGCGGCCCACGCGACGGCGGCGCTCAGCACGCGGCGGTGGCCGATGTGCACGCCGTCAAAAAAGCCGAGCGCCACGGCGCTGCCCGCCGGCGCGGCAACGGGGGCGAGCGTTTCGAGGATGTCCATCACACGCACTCCTCCCCGCAGAAGCGTTTTTCGACCCGGAGCGTGCCATTTTGCACCGCGGCCACGCCGAAGAAAGCGCCGCTCCCGGTGTAGACACGCCAGCGGCCATCGGCGGCGGGAAAGCGCTCCACCGCGCAGCCGTTATAGAGGCGGCGGCAGGTCGCGGCGTCGGCGGTGAGCGCCGGCAGCGCGCGGAACGCGGTGTCGACGCCGAGCAGCCAGCCGTTCGCGAGCAGCTCGCCGCGCCCGGCGGCCGCCAATACCTCGGGCAGGGTGTGGGCGTCGCGCAGCGAAAAGGGCCCGGCGCCGGTGCGGCGCAGCGCCGCCAGCGTGGCCGGCAGGCCGAGCGCTTTGCCGATGTCCTCGGCCAGGGTGCGGATGTAGGTGCCCTTGGAGCAGCGCACGCGCACGGCGAAATCCGCCGGGGCCGGGTGCCCGAGATACTGAAGCTCATGGATCGTGACGGCGCGGGGCTCGCGCGCCACCTCCCGCCCGGCGCGCGCCGCCTTATAGAGCGGCTGCCCGGCCACCTTGACGGCGGAATACATCGGCGGGAGCTGCCGCTGCGCACCCAAAAAGCGCGGCAGGACGCGGCAGAAATCCCCGGGCCCGAACGCGGGGGGCAGCGCCGCCGTTTCCAGCGCCGTGCCGGTGACATCGCCGGTGTCGGTGCGCAGGCCCAGGCGGATGACGCCCTCGTAGGTCTTGTCATGCTCGGGCTGGCGGTCGGCGGCCGCCGTGGCGCTGCCGGCGAACACCACCAGAAGGCCGGTGGCCATGGGGTCGAGCGTGCCGGCGTGGCCCAGGCGGCGGGTATGCAAAGCCCCGCGCAGCTTGGCCAGCACATCAAAGCTGGTCCAGCCGGCGGGCTTGTCGATGAGCAATATTCCGTTCACAGGGCTTTGCGGCATAGGTCCCTCTTTATTCGGCAGGTTTCGCGTCCAGCTTTTTGAGCTCCTTTTCCACCTCGGTGAGCAGGGCCTGGCGGGTATAGTCCAGGTTGCCGGAGAGCTCGCAGCCGGCGGCGCGGGCGTGGCCGCCGCCGCCAAGGCGGCGCGCGATGGCGCAGGCGTCGACGTCCTCGTCGGTGCGCACGCTGATCTTGAAGCTGCCGTCCTTTTGCTGACGCAGCGTGAGACCGACCTTGACGCCCTCGATGGAGCGCGGCAGGCTGGTCAGGTCTTCGAGCTCGGCGGCGGCGACGCCGGTGGGCTCGATCTGATCCCAGGTCAGGGCAACGACGGCGCAGCGGCCATCGAGGAAGTATTGCAGGCTCTGCAGGGCGGCCAGCTCGATCTGCATGCGCGCGCGGGAGCGCGTTTCGAACAGGCGCTGGTTGAGCCAGGCGACGTTGGCGCCGCAGTCCATCAGATGCGCGGCGACACGGTGGGTCTCGGCGGTCGTGGTGGAGAAGCGGAAGCCGCCGGTATCGGTGGCAAGGCCGGTGTACAGGCACCCGGCGATGGCCGGCGTGAGCGCTACGCCCATCGCCTCGATGACGCGGGTCATGATCTCGCAGGCGGCGGCAGCCGTGGCATCGACCAGTGTCTCGTACGCGAAGCCGCTGTTGGAGGCGTGGTGGTCGATGCAGAGCCGCACCTGCTCGGCATAGGCGGCGATGCCGTTGCGGTCGCCGAACAGCTGCGTGCCGGCGACATCGACGGCCACCACGAAGCCGGGCGTGAACGCGCCGTCGTACCACGGCAGGGCCATGTAATCGTACAGGCGGGGGATGTGGTCATTGCACAAAACCGCCGCCGTTTTGCCAAGGCTTCGCAGCGCAAGGCAGAGCGCGCCGGCACAGCCGACGGTGTCGCCGTCGGGGTTTTTGTGGCAGAGGATCAGTACGTTTTCGGCGCCGCGCAGGCGCTGCGCCGCGGTTTGGACATCCACAAAGTCGGTGGTCATAACGGCCTCTTTCTTCTTTTCTCCCTGTGGAAAGGGGGCGGCGCGTCTTCACGCGCTTTTGTGCCGCGCGCACACGCGGCAGCTTCATCCCTGGTGTTTGGCGTCCGGGGCATCCTGCCCCAGGTTTTTGAGCACTTCATTGATGTGGGCGGCATAGGCCGCGCCGTCATCGGCGACGAACTGGTAGCGGGGCGCCTTGCGGATGTGCATGCGGCGGGAGATCTCGGTGCGCACATAGCCCGCCGAGGCGTTGAGCGCCTTGACGACCGGCCCCGCGCCGCCCTCGCGCCCGAGCACGCTGATGTAGACCCTCGCGACATCGAGATCGGGCGTGACGTCCAGCCGGGTGACGGTGAGCAGGCCGCCGGTGATGCGCGGGTCTTTCATGCCGTCGATGACGGCGATGAGCTCCCGCTTCATATCCTGGGCCATGCGGCTGTGGTTTTTGGTGGGCATCGGCGGCCCCCTTTCCTGTCAGGATGCGGCGGCCCGTGGCGGGCCGCTGCGCCGGTTCACTCGCGGTATTCCTCGAGCTTGAAGCACTCGAAGATGTCGCCTTCCTTGATGTCGGAGAACTTTTCGAGCGTGACGCCGCACTCAAAGCCCTCGGCGACCTCCTTGGCGTCGTCCTTGAAGCGCTTGAGCGAGGCGATGGCGTCCTCGCAGATGACGATGCCGTCCCGCACGAGGCGCAGCTGGGCATCGCGGGTGATCTTGCCGCTCGTCACGCGGCAGCCGGCCACGGTGCCGACCGAGGAGATCTTGTACACCATGCGCACCTGCGCTTCGCCCAAAGCGACCTCGCGGATCTTGGGCGCGAGCATGCCCTTCATGGCGTCGGAAACGTCGTTGATGGCATCGTAGATGACGCGGTACATGCGCATCTCGACGCCGGCCTGCTCGGCCTCGGCCTTGGCGACGGCGTCCGGGCGGACGTTGAAGCCGATGATGATGGCGTTGGAGGCATCGGCCAGCGAGACGTCGGACTTGGAGATGGCGCCGACGCCCGCATGGATGACGCGCACGCGGACCTCGTCGTTCGAGATCTTCTCAAGGCTCTGCTTGACGGCCTCGGCGCTGCCCTGCACGTCGGCCTTGACGACGATGGACAGCTCTTTCATATCGTTCTCGGCCATCTGGTCAAAGAGATTGTCCAGCGTGACCTTGGTGTAGGCGGCAAACTGCTTCTCCTTGGCCTCGGCGGTGCGGCGGTCGGCCAGCTCGCGGGCGAGGCGCTCGTCCTCGACGGCCTCGAACAGCTCGCCGGCGGAGGGCACCTCGGTCAGGCCGGTGATCTCGACCGGCATGCTGGGGCCGGCCTCGGACAGCTCGCGGCCCTTGTCGTCCCGCATGGTGCGCACGCGGCCCACGGCGGTGCCGGCGATGAGACAGTCGCCCTTATGCAGCGTGCCGTTCTGCACGAGCAGCGTGGCGATGGGGCCCTGGCCCTTGTCGAGCCGCGCCTCGACCACGGCGCCCTTGGCGCGGCGCGCGGGGTTGGCCTTGAGCTCCATGACCTCGGCCTCGAGCGCGATGCGCTCGAGCAGGTCGCTGATGCCCATGCCTGTGACGGCGGAGACAGGGATGCAGGCGACGTCGCCGCCCCAGTCCTCGGGCACGATCTCGTACTGGGTCAGCTGCTCCTTGACACGGTCGGGGTTGGCGGTGGGCTTATCCATCTTGTTGAGCGCCACGATGAGCTTGACGCCCGCCGCCTTGGCATGGTTGATGGATTCAACGGTCTGGGGCATGATGCCGTCGTCGGCGGCGACGACGAGGATGGCGATATCGGTCATGTTGGCGCCGCGGGCGCGCATGGCGGTGAAGGCCTCGTGGCCGGGGGTATCAAGGAACGTGATGAGCGAGCCGTTGATCTTGACCTGATAGGCGCCGATGGCCTGCGTGATGCCGCCGGCCTCGCCCGCGGTGACGTTCGTCTTGCGGATGGAATCGAGGATGGAGGTCTTGCCGTGGTCGACGTGGCCCATGACCACGACGACCGGCGGGCGGGTGACGAGATCGGCGGCAGAATCCTCCTCCTGCACGAAGAGGCGCTCCTCGATGGAGACGTGTACCTCGTGCTCGACCTTGGCGTGGAATTCCTCGGCCAGGAGGGCGGCGGTGTCGAAATCGACGACGTCGGAGGCGGCGTGCATCTCGCCCATCTGCATGAACTTGCCCACGACCTTGGCGACGTTCTGCTTGAGGCGCAGCGCCAGCTCGCTGACGGTGATCTCGTCGGGGATGAGGATCTTGAGCTGGGCGTTGCGGGCCTTTTCGAGCTGGATGCGCTGCAGGCGCTCGGCCTCGGTCTCGCGCCGGCGCTGGTAGGGGTTGCGGTTCTTATTGCGGTTGTTCAGCTTCTGCTTGTTGGAGCTGCCCTGCTTTTTGCGGTTGGCGGGCATGTTGCGGCTGTCGGCCAGGTCGTCATAGCGGGCGCTGAACTTGTCGACGTTGACATCGACGGTGCGGGTATCGACCTGCACCTGCGCGCGGCGCACCTGCACCTGCTCGGTGGTGGCGACGGGCTTTTTGATGCCGGAATTGGCCGCCAGCTCCTGCATGGTGACGCGCTTTTCGGTGCGCTTTTCGGCCGGGCGGGCGGGCTTTTGCGGCTTGGGCTCGGCCTTTTTGGGCGGTTCCTTTTTGGGCGGTTCCTTTTTGGGCTCCGGCTTTGCCTTGGCGCCGCTGGCGAGATACTCGGTCAGGCTGGTCTCGGCAAATTCGTGGGTCAGGGCCTCGAGCAGGTGGTTGACCTCGGCCTCCTCAAAGGTGCCGCCGGGCTTGCGCGCGGTGCCGGTGACGGCGGCCACGGTCTCGATGGCTTTTTTGTTGGTGATGCCAAAGTCCTTGGCGATCTCTGCGATCTTATACTTAAAATCCATAAGCTGGCTCCTCCTTGGGGTCGGGTTTGGCAGCCGGCGCCAGGTGCCTGGCACACAGGCGGGCAAGGTTTTGATCCGTGACGGCAAAGACGGCGGCGGGGCGCGCCGTGACGGCGGCGAGGGCTTCGCCCGCGAGCGGCAGCGTGCGCAGCGGCACGGCGCCGTGGCACAGCGCCTCGAACCGGGCGCGGGTGCGGGGGCTGGCGTCCGCCGTGAGCAGCACCAGCTTTGCCTTGCCGGCGCCGATGCAGTCCGCCGTGCGGTCGGCGCCCCAGACGAGCGCGCCCGCCTTGCGGCAAAGGCCCATCGCCCCGGCGAGGGCGGCGGTCGTATCAGGCATCGGGGGCATCCCCCTTTCCTGCCGCGGCCCCCAGCTGCGCGCCGAGCGCCTCATATACCTCGGGCGGTATGTCGGCCTCGAGCGCGCGCTCCAGGCGCTTGGCCCTGCGCGCTTTGGCAAGGCAGGCGGGCTGCGGGCAGATGTAGGCCCCGCGCCCGGCCAGCTTGCCGGTGGCATCCAGCGCTACGGCGCCCTGCGGCGTGCGCACCACGCGCACGAGCTCCCGCTTGGGGCGCTGTGTGTTGCAGCCCAGGCAGCGGCGCAGCGGCGGCTTTTTTTGCGGTTTTGGCGGCAAGTGCTTCCCTCTTTCCTGTGGGCGGCGGGGGCGGTCAGGCGTCCTCGCCGTAATAGCCGGATTCCGGCCGGATGTCGATGTTGTAGCCGGTCAGATGCGCGCACAGGCGCACGTTCTGGCCGCGGTTGCCGATGGCCAGGCTCAGCTGGTGGTCGGGCACGGTGACGCGGCAGCTCTTGTTCTCGCCGGGGAGGATCTCGACGTTGACCACCTTGGCCGGCGACAGCGCCGCCGAGATGAACGCGGTGATATCCTCGTTCCAGCGGATGATATCGATCTTTTCGCCGCCGAGCTCCTGCACGATCTTTTCGACGCGCACGCCGTGCATGCCGATGCAGGTGCCGACGGGGTCGACGTCGGGGTTCTTGCTGAAGACGGCGATCTTGGTGCGGGCGCCGGCCTCACGCGCGATGGCCTTGACCTCGACGGTGCCGTCGTAGAT
>CANRBN010000095.1 GCA_947628865.1 uncultured Gemmiger sp. | reverse complement strand
CGGTGTGGGCATCGCGCGACGCAAAAAACGCCTGCCCCAGCCAGAATGCCGCCGCGCAGAGCACGAGCAGCAAAAACCACCCCACCGGCGGGCGTTCCCCGCTTTGTTCGATCTGCCTGCGCATCACGCACTCCCCCTTTTTGAGCGATAGACCTGTACCCCAAGCCTATGCGGGCCAAGCGGCGATTATGGCAGCAAAATGCCGCCCCCTCCGGCGGGGGCGGCAGGTACTTTTCCGGGGCGTTATCTGGCCGCGGCGGCGCGGCGCTTGCGGCGCCATGCCGGCGGCGCGAACAGCACGAGCATCGGGAACAGCTCGAGCCGGCCGGCCAGCATGTCAAAGCTGAGCAGCAGCTTGCCCAGGTGCGAAAAATGGGCGAAATTGCCCGTCGGGCCCACCATGGCAAGACCCGGGCCGATGTTGTTCAGGCAGGCCGTGACCGCCGTGAACGTGGTGACCAGATCAAAATGCTCGAGAGAGAGCAGCAGGACGGAGCCGGCAAACAGCAGGATGTACAAGGTCAGATAGACGTGCACGCTGTTGAGGGTCTTGGTATCGAGGGCCTTGCCCTCGAAGCGGACGCTGGTCACGGCGCGCGGGTGCAGGGCCTTTTGCAGGTCGCGGATGGAGGCCTTGAACAGGATGACGATGCGGGCGATCTTGAGCCCGCCGCCGGTCGAGCCGGTGCAGGCGCCGAAAAACATGAGCATGACGAGGACGGTCCTTGAAAAGTTGGGCCAGAGATCAAAGTTCTGGGTGGCGAAGCCGGTGGTGGTGATGATGGACGCCACCTGGAAGAACGCGTGCCGCAGCGCCTGCCACGCCGAGCCGTAGAGGCTCGTGATGTTGACGGCGATGGCCGCCACCGCGACCGCCACGACGCCGAAATAGACGCGCATCTCCTCGCTGCGCACGGCCTCCCGGGCGCGGCCGAGCAGAACGAGATAGTACAGGTTGAAGTTGACGCCGAACAGCAGCATGAACACGCCGATGACAAGCTCGTAGTAGACGTTGTCATACGCGCCGACGCTGGCCGCCAGGTGGCTGAAGCCGCCGGTGCCGGCGGAGCCAAAGGTGTGGATGAGCGTGTCGTACAGCGGCATGCCGCCCAACAGCAGCAGCACGATCTCGGCCACGGTCAGGCCGAGGTAGATGGCGTAGTTGATGCGCGCGCTGTCCCGCAGCTTGCTGCTCATCTTGCCCACGGTCACGCCCGGCACCTCGGCGCGCATGAGATGCATGCCGCGCCCGTCGCCCAGCGGCAGCACCGCCATGGCGAACACGAGCACCCCCACGCCGCCGACCCAGTGGGTGAAGCTGCGCCACATGAGCAGGCCGCGGCTCATGGCCTCGATGTCGGTCAGGATGCTGGAGCCGGTGGTGGTAAAGCCGGAGACGACCTCAAAAAAGGCATCGACCATGTGGGGGATTTCGCCCGAAAGGCGGAACGGCAGCGCCCCGAAGAGCGACATCAGCACCCACGCCAGCGCCGCCACCACGAGCCCGTCGCGCGCGAAGATGGTGGTGTCTTTGGGGGTGCGGATGCCGAGCAGCAGGCCGACGGCGGTCAGCAGCGCGATGGTGAGCAAAAACACCGCGACGGTGTTCTCGCCGTAGATCACGGCGGTGGCCAGCGGCAGCAGCAGCAGCGCGGCCTCGACGAGAAAGATGCGCCCCAGCACATAGGCGATCATTTTATAGTTCAATGCCATCTCCCCTTTCCCCGGCTGTGCGCGGCGCTCACTTGACGATGTCGCGCAGGTCGCTGAGCTCCTTGCGGGTGGTGACGACGATGACGTCGTCGCCGGCCTGCAGGGCATCCTGCCCGGAGGGGATGATCACGTTGCCGTCGCTGCGCACGATGCCGGCGATCAGCACGTCGTCTTTGGTTTTCAGATCCTTGAACGGCACGCCGAGGAACGGCAGCTGCGCGTCGACGCCGAATTCCAGCGCCTCGACCTGCTCGTCCACGATGCGGTGCAGCGTCTTGACGTTGGAGCCGCGGCTGTTCTGCATCGCGCGCACATACTGCACGATCTGCTCCACCGTGACCATGCCGGTGGAGACATAGCTGTCCACAAGGCCCTTGCCGGTCGCCAGCTCGGCGAACGAGCGGCGGTTGATCTTGGCCACGACCTTGCAGTTCTCGAGCTGGGAGGCATACATGGCGAGGATGATGTTGGTCTCGTCAAGGCCGGTCAGCGCCACGAAGGCGTCGGTCTCGTGCAGGCCCTCCTCGGCCAGCAGATCGCTGTCGGCGCCGTCGCCGCAGATGACGAGCGCCTCCGGCAGCTGGTCGCTGAGCTCCTGGCAGCGCGCGGGGTCACTGTCGACGATGCGCACCTTCATATGCATGCCGCACAGCGTTTTGGCGAGGTAGTAGCCCATCTTGCTGGCGCCGACGATCATCACGTTGCCGGCGCTCGCCTTGAACAGCCCCAGGCTGCGGAAGAAGGTCTCCAGGTTGGCGGGGGTGGCGGTCAGATAGATGCGATCCCCCGCCTCGAGCGCGAACGTGCCGTCCGGGATGGTGAGCACGCCGGCGCGCGACACCACGCACACGAGGACGCGCACGCCGAGGTTTTTGTACAGCTCATTGAGGCGCATGCCGGCCAGCGGATCGCTGGCGCCGAGGCGGTATTCGACCAGCTCGATGCGCTGCTTCGAGAACGTCTCGAGCTTGACGGCGTTCGGAAAGCGCAGCACGCGCGAGATCTCGCGCGCCGTGGCCTTTTCGGGGTTGACGACCATCGAGACGCCGAGCTCCTTGCGCATGAAGCGCAGCTGCTTTTCGTACTCGGGGTCGCGGATGCGGGCGATGGTGTGCGGCGTGCCCAGGCGCTTGGCCACAAGGCAGGCAAGGATGTTGTTCTCGTCGCTCGAGGTGGTGGCGATGAGCAGGTCGGCCCCGTTCTCAAAGGCTTCGGCCTGCGTATCGTACACGCCGCCGTTGCCCACGACGCCGCGCACATCAAAGATATTGACGGTATCGTCCACGATATCGGCGCGCTCGTCAATGACGACCACATCGTGCTTGTCCGCCGTGAGCTGGCGTGTCAGCGCGCGCCCCACCTTGCCGAGCCCCACGACTATGATCCGCATAAGCATCTACTCCCGCACAACAGTTTTTCGCCCAGGGCGGTATCCTACCGCCCATTATAACAAATCCCGCAAAAAATGCAACCGCAGGCCGCACGCAAAAGGCCGCCCGGCTTTTGCCGGGCGGCACAGCGTGTCGAGTCTGCAAAAGAGGGGTTCGGCTTTGCTGGCTGCGCCAGTCCGCCTGCACCCCTCTCTTGGACACACCCCGTCGCAAAAAATGCCGTTTTCATGCCTAAAGGCGACTCGAACGGCATTTTTTGCTCTAGAGGTATCGTCCTCGTCTGCACATGTCAGCCGAGGTCGATGGATTCAGAAAACACCTTTTTCCTGTTGAATAGGATGCTAGCGGCGCCAGAAGGGCAGCGGGCGCGGGGTGAACGGCGGCGGGTCTGGCACATCGACGGTGACGCGCTCGCAGGCGTTGATCACGCGCGTGGCGCCGCGCAGATGCTCGCGCTCGAGCCCCGGCACATAGCGCAGGTGGATGTGCCCGTGCAGCAGGAGCGGCGGATGGTAGGCATCGAGCAGCTCGTCAAAGGCGGTAAAGCCGCGGTGGGCGGCGTCGCTCAGATCGCCGCAGCCGTGCGGCGGCGCGTGGGTGACGAGCACGTCCAGCCCGCCCACGCGGTCGATCTTGGGGCGCAGGCGGCGCACGCGCTTTTTCATCTCGGCCTCGGTGAACTGCCACGGGCCCTGCCGGTAGCGGCAGCTGCCGCCGAGGCCGGCGATGCGCAGGCCCTTGTACACGAACACGGTATCGTCAAGGCATTCGGCGCCGCCGGGCGGGGCGGTGTCGAACGCGCCGTCATGGTTGCCGTGCACATAGACGAGCGGCACCCTGGCCATGGTGACGAGGAACTCGATGTATTCGGCGCACAGGTCGCCGCAGGCGACGATGAGGTCGATGCCCTGCAGCTTTTCCGGTGTGAAGTAGTCCCACAGGGCCGGCGCCTCCTCGTCCGCCAGGGCCAGCAGCCTCATAGCTGCGCCCCCTTTTCGGGCGGCAGGCGGTCGCGGTGGACGCCCTGCATGCGGTACATGGCTTTCGCATATTCCTCGAGCTCGTCATATTCCGGCACGCTGCCCTCGACGGCATCGCACAGCCAGTCCATGTGCATGACCTGCTCGGGCGAAAAACTCTTTTCACCGTCGTTTTTGACGCTGCCGTCCTGCCCGAGGATGCGGCAGCGGAACGGGTCGATATCGCCCGCGATGATGCCGTCGCGCAGGATCTGCGCGAGATGGCGCACGTCGGCGGGCAGCTCGCGGCTGAGCAGCACGTCCATGACGCCGCTGTTCATGCCCCACCAATAGTTGACGGCGCGGCCATCCTTGCCGGATTTGTCGCGCTGCCAGCCGCCGTCCAGGATGGTGCGGATGACGTTTTCGTAGAACTGGCCCCAGTGCCAGAACGGCGCGGCCAGGTTGAGCGGCGTGCCGTCGGCGCCCAGCGCAAAGGTGCCGAACTCCTTTTGCGGGTGGCCGATGGCCGGCGCGTCGTGGCCGGAGATGATGCCTACGCCGTGCTCCGTGAGCGCCCGCACGGGGTCGCCCGCGAGGCACGACCAGACAAGATGCACCCTGGCGCGCGGGTTGACCATGCGCGCGCCCAGCGCGAACGCGTTGATGTTGGCCGGCACGCCGTAGATGGGGTAGCCGGCGATGTAGCCGATGAGGTCGTCCCCCGCCATGGCGCCGGCGATGGCGCCGGTGATGAACTTGGCCTCATACACGCGGGTGTAGTAGGTGCGGATGGAGGCATACGGCAGCGCCATCGAGCAGTTGAGCATGCGCACCTCGGGGTGCCGGGCGGCGGCGCGCAGCGCGGCGCCGGCCAGCTGCGGGCTGGTGGTGAACACGACGTCGGCGCCCTCGGCGATGGCCTGCTCGGTCAGGGCGTCGTCGTTCTCGTGCGGGACGGCGCCGTTGTAGGCGGCGGTCTCGACCTTTTCGCCGAACGTCTTGTCCAGCAGGCTGCGGCCAAACTCATGCTGGTTGGTCCAGGTGCTCGTCTGCGGGGTGCGTTCGTTGACGAACGCGACCTTGAGATGGTCGGGCGCCGCGATGATGGCGGGGATGATGCGCTTGAGCAGCGGCCCCTCGGGCGGGGCGGAGGGCTTGGTGCTGACGGTGACGGGCTGCGGGTTTTCGAGCGCCAGCACATCGTCCCACACGGTCTTGACGGCCTTTTCCAGCGCGGCGGGGGGCATCTGGCCGAGCTCCTCGTAGGTGTACACGCGCAGCAACAGCAGCAGCACATCGCCGGCGGCGGCGCGTCGTTTGGCCCCGCCGGCGGCGGCGTATGCCTTTTCGAGCCCGGCGTACAGCCCGCGCATGGTGGCGCGGTCCTCGTCGGTCCATTCCTCGCCGGGGGCCTTGCCGATGGCCTTTTGCAGGCGCGCATAGCTGCCCGGCTGGGTGAATTGCAGGAAATAGGCGTGCACGGTGGGCCACGCCTCGACGAACTCATAGTACAGGCGCACCTCCGGCGTATCGTTCCAGCGCGGCATCACGCGGGTGACGTTGGCGGTGATGCTCATCGCGCCGAAATACTTGAGCACGCTGACCCGCTTGTTGCCCTCCTGCACATAGAAGCGGCCCATGTACTCAAAGCAGCGGATGGGGTCGCGGATGCCCTCCTCAAGGTGGGCGGCGCACAGGTTGACCCATTTGCCGGCAAACTCGGTGTCGGCGGCGAGCAGCGGCATGAAGTTGGAGGCAAAGGCGGCGGTGCGGCCCGCCGTTTTGGTGCCCACGACGCGGGCGAGCGGGATCTCGACGAGCCCGAGCGGCAGCTCGCGCCCGGTCTCGGTGCCGGCGAGCAGCTCATCCAATACGGGCAGATAGGGGTACTGCCCGGCCTGCATCTTCTCGCGGTAATCGCGCTGGCCCAGCTTTTGGGCGCGGGCGTATTCGTCAAAGGCCTCGGTACGGTTCATACAGTTCTCCTTTGCGGGTGCCAGCACAAACGCCGCCGACCCGTGCGGGCGGCGGCGTGATGGCGCTGGTCATTTACTTGCCGATCTTGTCCTTCAGGCGGCCGCTGGCTTTGAAGCCGGGGATGGCGGTGGGCTGCAGCTTGCTGACGACCTTGGTCTTGGGGTTGGTGAAATTCTTGGTCTGGCGCTGACGCATCTCAAAGCGGCCGAAGCCCGCGATGGTGACTTTGTTGCCCTTTTTGAGTTCATCGCCGATGGTGCCGAAGATCCCGTCCATGACGGTCTCGACCTGGGAGGCGGTCATGCCGGTGTCGCCGGCGACCTTGGTGATAAGCTGAGATCTTGTCATAGTCAACACTCCTGTTTCTTCACAGCCGGGGGTGCCGGCGTTTCTTTTATGGCTCTATTATAGTGAAAAATCCGCGCTAAAGCAAGTGTTTTTTGTAAAACCGGCGGCGCAGGGCAAAAAATCGGCAAAAGCCATAAAAACCTGCCGCCGGCGCGTGGTTTTTATGGCAGTTGTCGCCCATGAACCGGGGCGGCGCCCCGGTGCAGGGCCGCCACATCGACGAGCTGCATCTCGGCGATGGAATGCTCGCCGCGCAAGGCATCCACGAGCACCCGCGCGGTGTCGAGCGAGGTGAGCAGCGGGATGGACAGCTCCGTCGCCTTGCGGCGGAACCGCACCGAATCGCGGTGCGGGTCACGCCCGTGGGGCGAGGTGGAGATGATGTAATCGACGAGCTCGCTCTCCAAAAGGTCGATGACGTTGGGGCGCTCGCCGCTCATCTGCCGCACGACGCTGCAGGGGATCATCTCGCGGTTGAGGTAGCTGGCGGTGCCGGGGGTGGCGTAGATCTTGTAGCCGTGGTCGTGCAGCTTCCAGGCGAGCTCGGCGGCCTCGCGCTTGTCGCTGTCCTTGACCGAGAGGATCACGCAGGAGCCGGGGCCGGGGGTCTTGAACCGGAACCCGGCGCCGACAAGGCCCTTGAGCATCGCCTCGTGGAAGGTGGGGGCGATGCCCAGCACCTCGCCG
>CANRBN010000094.1 GCA_947628865.1 uncultured Gemmiger sp. | reverse complement strand
GCCGGCCCGTCCGTGCTGGCGGGGCCCGTGCCGGGCAGCCGGCTCTCGGCTGCGGCGGCGTCCTTTGCCGTCGCCGTGAGCGGCACGGCCCTGCTGGGCTGGCTGGGCGCGGCGCTGGGCCGCTGCCCGCCGCTTGCCTTTTTGGGCCGCCACACGCTGCTGTTCTGCTGCACCGAGGCGCTGGCCCGCCCGCTGCTCGACCATCTGCTGGCGCTCGCCGGCATCGGCCTGCACCCGCAGGGCCTTTTGGGCCGTCTGGTGGTCACGGCGCTCGTCATGGCGTTCATCGCCGTTGTATTCGTCGTTCCCGTCACGCGTTTCTGCCCCTGGCTGGCCGGGCAGCTGCCCCGGCGCCTGTTCCCTGACACCAAAGGAGGTACCGCCCCATGAAAGAGCTCGCCAAACAGTACAGCCCCCAGGCCACCGAGGACCGCATCTATCAAACCTGGTGCGACAAGGGCTATTTCCACACCCAAATCGACCGCAGCAAAAAGCCGTTCACCATCGTCATGCCGCCGCCCAACGTGACCGGGCAGCTGCACATGGGCCATGCCATGGACGAGACCTGGCAGGACGTGCTCATCCGCTACAAGCGCATGCAGGGCTATGCCGCGCTCTGGGTGCCCGGCACCGACCATGCCTCCATCGCCACCGAGGCCAAGGTCGTCGAGGCGATGCGCAAGGAGGGCCTTACCAAGGAGATGCTGGGCCGCGACGGCTTTTTGGAGCGCGCCTGGGCGTGGAAGAACACCTACGGCTCCCGCATCGAAAGCCAGCTCAAAAAGCTGGGCTGCGCGTGTGACTGGGAGCGCGAGCGCTTCACGATGGACGAGGGCTGCTCCGCCGCCGTGCTGGACGTGTTCGTCAAGCTGTATGAGCAGGGGCTCATCTACCGCGGCAACCGCATGGTCAACTGGTGCCCGCACTGCAACACCTCCATCTCCGACGCCGAGGTCGAGTATGAGGAAAAGCCCGGCCATTTCTGGCACCTGCTGTACACCGTGAAAGAGACCGGCGAAAAGCTGGAGCTCGCCACCACACGCCCCGAGACGATGCTCGGCGATACCGCCGTCGCCATCAACCCGGCGGACGAGCGCTACGCCCACCTGCACGGCTGCCACGTCATCCTGCCGCTGCTGAACAAGGAGATCCCCATCGTCTGCGACGAGCACGCCGATATGGAAAAGGGCACCGGCGTCGTCAAGATCACCCCCGCGCACGACCCCAACGACTTTGAGGTCGGCAACCGGCACGGCCTGCCGCGCGTGCGGGTGCTGAGCTATGACGGGCACATGACCGGCGCCGCCGACAAGGCCGCCGCCGACGCCGAGCGCGCCGCCCACCGCGCCGCCGAGGGCGAGCCGGAGGTGCTGGACTGCGGCAGATACGCCGGCATGACCGCCGCCGAGGCCCGCGCCGCCATCCTCGACGACCTGGAGGCCTGCGGCGCGCTGAAAGAGACCGAGGACATCACCCACGATGTCGGCACCTGCTACCGCTGCCACTCGGTCATCGAGCCGATGGTCTCCAAGCAGTGGTTCGTCAAGATGGCCCCGCTGGCCGCCCCGGCCATCGAGGCGGTGGAGCAGGGCGCCATCAGGTTCGTGCCCGAGCGCTTCACCAAGACCTACATGAACTGGATGAAAGGCACGCGGGACTGGTGCATCAGCCGCCAGCTGTGGTGGGGCCACCAGATCCCCGCCTGGTACTGCGACGGATGCGGCGAGACGATCGTCGCCAAATCCGCCCCCGCCGCCTGCCCCAAATGCGGCTCGACGGCCCTCACGCGCGACCCCGACACCCTCGACACCTGGTTTTCCAGCGCTCTGTGGCCGTTCTCGACCCTCGGCTGGCCGGAAAAGACCGAGGATCTCGACTTTTTCTACCCCACCGACGTGCTCGTGACCGGGTACGACATCATCGGCTTCTGGGTGTCGCGCATGATCTTCTCCGGCCTTGCCTACACCGGCAGGGCGCCCTTCCACACCGTGCTCATCCACGGCCTCGTGCGCGACGCACAGGGGCGCAAGATGTCAAAATCGCTGGGCAACGGCATCGACCCGCTGGAGGTCATCGCCACCTACGGCGCCGACGCGCTGCGCATGATGCTGCTCATCGGCTCGACCGCCGGCAACGACATCCGCTACAGCGACGAGCGCCTCACCGCCAGCCGCAACTTTGCCAACAAGCTGTGGAACGCCAGCCGCTTCGTGCAGATGAACCTGCCCGGGGACTTCGCCCCCGGCCTGCCGCCGGAGAGCGACCTTGACATCAGCGACAAGTGGATCCTCTCCCGCCTGGCCGCCGTCGCCGCCGAGGCCACCGCCAACATGGACAGATACGAGCTCGGCCTGGCCGCCGAAAAGGTCGAGACGTTCATCTGGGAGAACTACTGCGACTGGTACATCGAGATCTGCAAATCCCGCCTGAACGGCGCCGACCCCAAACAGGCCGATACCGCCCGCAGGGTGCTCGTCTGGGTGCTGGACAAGGCCCTCAGACTGCTGCACCCGTTCATGCCGTTCATCACCGAGGAGCTCTGGCAGGCCCTGCCCGGCAGCGGCGAGAGCCTTTTGCTCGAGTCCTGGCCCGCCGGCCTGCCCGCCTGGGAGGGCGACTGCGCCGATTTTGACAAGGTCATGGATTTCATCAAGGCCGTGCGCGCCATGCGCAGCGAGATGAACGTCCACCCCGCCAAACGCGCCCACCTGACCATCGAGACCGCCAGCGCGGAAGCGTTCCAAAAGGGCGCCGCGGCGCTCGAGCGCTTCGCCTTTGCCACCGGCATCGAGCTGACCGGGCACTACGCCGGCCCCGCCGAGGGCGTCGTGACCGTCAACACGCCGCACGCGCGCGGCTTTATCCCGCTCCTCGACCTCATCGACCGCGAGAAGGAGCTCGCCCGCCTGCGCAGGGAGCTGGAAAAGAACGAGAAAGAGCGCGCCATGTTCGCCCGCCAGCTCGAAAACCCCGGCTTTGTGAACAAGGCCCCCGCCCAGCTCGTGGCCGACACGCGCGCAAAGCTCGCCGCCGCCGAGGACAAGCGCCGCAACATCGAGCAGTCGCTGGCGGCGCTCCTGTAAATTACGATTTGTAATATATTATAATTTGTATAATACGATTTGAGTATTATACGTTCTGTATATATACGAACCGTATAATACGACAGAGTTAATTTACAAACTGTACTGTCCCCGCCGGCACGCGGGGCGGTGCGGGGAGGGCCTATGCAACAGCAAAAGATTTCCCCCTGGCTCATCGCGTTCCGCATCCTGTTCACTGCGGCGCTGGCCGCGTGCATCGCGTACATTTTCCACAATTCGCTGGAGGAGGCCGCGGCCTCCTCGCTGCGCAGCCAGCGCGTGACCGAGGTCATCAACGAGGGGCTCAGCAAGGTGCACATGGGCCCCGTGACGGAGCACACGGTGCGCAAGCTCGCCCATTTTGCCGAGTTCACCATGCTCGGCTTCTGGCTCATGCTGTGCCTGCGCGTGTATACGCGGCACTTTGTGCGCCATTGCAGCTGGCCGCTGCTCGGCGGCATGACGACCGCCCTCGCCGACGAGACGCTGCAGCGCTTCATCGACGGCCGCTCGGCGGATGTCAGGGATGTATGGATCGATATGGCCGGCGTGACAGCCGGGCTGTTCGTGGCGCTGCTGCTGCTGCTCATAGCGCGCCTGCTGGGCTTCAGCCTGCGCCTTGAAAAGGAAAACGAGCGCCTGCGCGCCGAAAACGATGCCTACCAGCAGCGCGAGCAGGCCGAGGCGCACCGCCGCCTTGCCCACCGCGCCGTCGAGCGCGCCCGCCATGCGCAGCAGGCGCAGACCACGCCGCCCGGCGGGCTTGAGGAGGATCCCACCCAGACCCCTGAATGGGGCGGAGGCAGCCATGACCGAACGTGAAGCCATCGCCGCCCTGCGGGCGCTGCCGCGCGGCGGCGCGGGGCAGGCGACGCTCGCGCGCATGCGCGCGCTGTGCGCCGCCCTGGGCGACCCGCAGAAGCATCTCAAGGTCGTACACATCGCCGGCACCAACGGCAAGGGCAGCCTTGCCGCGATGACCGCCGCCATCCTCACCCGCGCCGGCTATAAGACGGGGCTGACCATCAGCCCCTATGTGCTCTGCTTCCGCGAGCGGTTCCAGATCGACGGGCAGATGATGCCCGCCCGCGCGCTGGCGCCGCTGGCGCAGCGCGTGCTCGCCGCCATCGAGCGCGTCCGGGCCGCGGGCGGGGAGCCGCCCGTGCAGTTCGAGGCCGTCACCGCCGTGGCGTTTTTGTGGTTCGCGCAGCAAGGGTGTGACATCGCCGTGCTCGAGACCGGCCTGGGCGGGCGCACCGACGCCACCAACGTCCTGCCGCCCGAGAACGTGCTCGCCGCGGCCATCACCCGCATCGGCCTTGACCACACCGAGCTGCTGGGCGACACGCTGGCGGCCATCGCCGCCGAAAAGGGCGGCATCATCAAGGAGGGGCGGCCCGTCGTCTGCTGGCCGGAGCAGCCGCCCGAGGCGATGGCCGCGCTCTACACCGCGGCGGCCGCGGCCCACACCAGCCTGACGATGCCGGACGTGGAGGATATCACGTTCCTGCCCGGCAAGGGCCTTGCGAACGAGATCGACTACGGCGGCTACCGCGTCGCATTGCGCATGCCGGGCCGGCATCAGGCCCTGCACGCGGCCATGGCGGTGGAGCTGGCGCTCACACTCTGGCGGCGGTACGGGTACGACATCCCGGACGAGGCCATCCTCGCGGGGCTCGAGGCCGCCGCGCAGCCCGCCCGCATCGAGGTGCTGCGCCGCCGCCCGCTGCTGCTGCTCGACGGCTGCCACAACCCCGACGGCGCCGCCGCGCTGGCCGAGACGCTCACAAAGGCCGGGTACGAGGGCGGTCTTGTCGGCGTGATGGGCGTTCTGGCCGACAAAAACGCCGAAGAGATGCTCAAAACACTGGCGCCCTGCTTTGCAAGGCTCTACACCGTCACGCCCGCGAGCCCGCGCGCCCTGCCTGCCGCCGATCTGCAAAGGCTGGCCGCCGGCCACATCGAGGAGGGCGCCGAGGCCGCCGACAGCCTGCCCGCCGCCATCCGCGCGGCCGTGCGCTGGGCCGACGCGCACAACCTGGCCGGCGTCGCCGTGTGCGGCAGCCTGTACCTCGCCGCCGCGGCCCGCCCGTATCTTTTGAAAGAGGCAAAAAAATAAAAGCGCCCCAAGGGTTTGACAAAATCCACGCGCAGCGTACCGTATGATGGTCTTGCCGTCACACGGTACGCTGCTTTTTTGCGCCAAAGAGGGGGGACAAGCCGTGGCGAAAGTGCATTTTGTCGCGGCGCCCGGCACGCTGACCGCCTACCTGACCGGAGAGATCGACCACCACGCCGCGCAGGCGCTGCGGCGGGAGATCGACGCCCAGGTCGACATCCGCCTGCCGGAGCTGCTCACGCTCGATTTCGCCGGCGTCACCTTTATGGATTCGTCCGGCGTGGGGCTCATCCTGGGCCGCAGCCGCCGCATCGGGGCGCTGGGCGGGCAGCTCACGATCCAGAGCGCGCCCACCAACGTGCGCAGGATGCTCGATCTCGCGCACATCCACTATGTGTAACGCAAAGGGGGAGCACGCCCATGCCGAAGCTTGTGCCCGTCAACCAAACGCGCGTCACCTTTTTGAGCCGCAGCGTCAACGAGGGCTATGCCCGCGCCGTGCTGGCCGCGTTTTTGACCCAGCTTGACCCCACCGTGCCGCAGCTGGCCGATATCAAGACCGCCGTCAGCGAGGCCGTCACCAACTGCATCGTACACGCCTATCCCGGCACGCTGGGCCCCGTGCAGATGGACATCACCCTGTTCGAGGGCGGCGTCGTGCGCGTCGTCGTGCGTGACCGCGGCGTCGGCATCGAGGACGTCGCCAGGGCGATGGAGCCGCTCTACACCACCGGCGACCCCGAGGAGCGCGCGGGCCTGGGCTTTGCGGTCATGCAGAGCTTTATGGATTCCGTCCGCGTCGCCTCGCGCCCGGGGCACGGCACCCGCGTCACGCTCGTGCGGCAGCTCGAGCGCCGCGCCTGAACCCTTTCCTACATAGCCGGGAAAGGGGAGTTTTGACATGCCGCAAGCCGCCGCGGCGCCGCGGGCGCCGCAAACCTTTACCGATACCCCGCGCGCGGAGTTCATCGCCCAAAATCTCGGGCTGGCGCGCGCCTGCGCCGGGCGCTTCACCGGGCGCGGCATCGAGTACGAGGAGCTGTATGCCGCCGGCTGCCTGGGGCTCGTCAAGGCCTGCGACGGCTTCGACCCCACGCGCGGGCTGTGCTTTTCGACCTACGCGGTGCCGGTGATCCTGGGCGAGGTCAAAAAGCTGTTCCGCGAGAGCGGCACCGTCAAGGTCAGCCGCTCGCTGAAGGAATTGGGCCTCAAGATCAACGCCGAGCGCGAGCGCGCGCTCAAGGCCACCGGCGCCGAGCCGACAGTGGGCGAATTGGCCGAGCGGCTGGGCGCCGCGCCGGAGCAGGTGGCCATGGCCATCCGCGCCGCGCTGCCGACGCTCTCGCTCACGCCCGAGGGCGAGGACGACGACCGGTGCGAATGGGACGTGCCCGTCGATTCGCCGGAGGAGGCGCTGGCCGACCGCATCGGCCTGCGCGAGGTGCTCTCCCGCCTGCCGGAGCAGGACAGGCTGCTCATCCGGCTGCGGTTTTTCGGCGCCCGCACGCAGGCCGAGACGGCGGCGGTGCTCGACACCACGCAGGTGCAGATCTCGCGCCGCGAGCGAAAGATCCTAAAATGGATGCGCGAGCAGCTGCTGGGGGAGTAGGGGGTGCCGCCTCCTCTTGAGCGAAAACAGGACAAAACAAGAAAAAACACCGGGGCCGGACTGCTGTCCGGCCCCGCAGCGTGTCAAAAAAGAGCCCACTAAATCCCGCGGGGTCAGGGGACCCCGCCCTACGGTCTCAAATCTATTGCATCTTCGTTGCAAACGTAGGGCGGCCTGCCCTCAGGCCGCCGCAGGGAGATGCTTGCTTATGGTTTTTCGACGGTCTGACCGGGGCCGGACTGTTGTCCGGCCCCGGTAGCGTGTGCAACGCTTTTGAAAAGTCAGCTGGTCTTGCCGTCGGTCACGAGCGGGCCGTAGGGGGTCGAGAGCTCCTTGTAATTCGGCTGGCTGTTCAAAAAATCCTCGACGGTGAG
>CANRBN010000093.1 GCA_947628865.1 uncultured Gemmiger sp. | reverse complement strand
ATCATAAACAAAAAGGAGGAAAATATGGCAGAATTTTCGGTTTTGGGTACGGATGCCAGCTTAACCGCACAAAAAGCAGCATCAGATGAAGGCTACCCACTGACGCCGGAGGATCAAGCTTGGCTGGAAGCCGTTTATGAAAAGCTAAAAGTCAAGATGAAGGCCGAAGCCGAACGCATCGGCACGATGATCCCCTACACTACGCGCGAGGGCAAGTATCATGACCTCGATGTTCCGGGTGGGCTGTATTTCTGGACGAACGGTTTTTGGCCTGGAATGCTGTGGCAGATGTACAATGCGACCGGCGATGAGGTCTATCGCACCGCCGCCGAGGGCGTAGAGGAGCGCATGAAAGAAGTTCTCACCGGGTTCGAGGGCCTCGACCATGATATCGGCTTCCTGTTCCTGCCGATGTCGGTGGCCAATTGGCGCAAAACCGGCAGCGAGGATGCCCGCCGCAATGCGCTGCACGCCGCCAATTTGTTGGCTGGCCGTTTTAACCCTGTCGGCAAGTACATCCGTGCCTGGAACAACGCCCCCTGGACCGGCAATGAGGTCAGCGGCTGGATGATTATTGACTGTATCATGAACATCCCGCTCCTGTATTGGGCGGCAAAGGAATGTAACGACCCCCGCTTTGAGCATATCGCCATCGCTCATGCCAAAACGGCGCAGAAATACATCGTGCGGCCAGATGGCAGCTGCAACCATGTATTGATCTTTGATTCCAAAACAGGGGAATTCCTCAACAACCCCGGCGGTCAAGGCTATGGACAGGGTTCCAGCTGGAGCCGCGGACAAAGCTGGGCGGTGTACGGATTTGCCCTCAGCTACCGTCACACTGGCGATGAAAGCTTCCTCGCAACGGCCAAGCAGTGTGCACACTATTGCATCTCTAACCTTGCGGTCAACGGATGGATACCGCTTGTTGATTACCGTGCCCCGGCTGAGCCGGTCAAGTACGACAGCACCGCCGGCATGGCCACCGCGGCGGGCCTTTTGGAGATTGCCCGCCATGTTGGAGAGTATGAAAAACCGCTGTACACAAAGGCGGCGCTCAACATTTTGAAAGCCTGTGAGGCCAAGTTCTGCAACTGGGATCCGGAACAGGATGCCATCGTGGGCGGCGGCACCTTCTTCTACCACGATCCCACCGGCAAGGACACCGACGTGCCCATCATCTACGGCGACTATTATTTTATCGAGGCCGTGCTGAAACTGCTGGGCAAGGATCTTTTCATTTGGTAATCGGGCATAGGCCCGGATTATAATCCACATGGCGTACCCGTTACGAGGGGAACCAAATCAAAGGAGGAAAATCATGGCAGAACAATCCATCACCTACAACCGTGCGAAGTTGTGGCAGATCGGCGGGTTTGCGCTCAACAACGCGGCCACCAACCTGTATCTGTTCACGATGAACTTCATCGTCTACTACTTGAACGGCGCGCTGGGTGTCGTCACCATCGTGGCGACCACGCTGCTCACCGTCATGCGTGTTTGGGACGCCGTCACCGACCCGTTCCTTGGCTTTGTAGTAGACCGCACCACCACCCGCTTCGGCAAAAACCGTCCCTTCATGCTGCTGGGCAATCTGGTCATGGCGATATCGCTGTTCCTCATGGTCTTTGTCAGCCACAATCTGCCCAAATTCCTGCAATTCGCCGGATTTATCGTGTTCTATCTGCTGTATGTCGTCGGCTACACTTTCCAGTGCATCGCTACCAAGTCCGGCCAATCCTGCTTGACCAACGATCCCAAGCAGCGCCCGCTGTTCACCGTGTTTGACGGCATCAACGTCACCATCGTCTTCAGCCTGCTGCCCATTCTGTTCACCTCCGTACTGATGAGCAAGCACGGCGGCTTCACCATCGCCTATTTCCAAAATGTCTGGTTTATCATTGCGCCCATCTCCTTGCTGTTGACCTGTATTGCGATTTTCAGCATTGCCAGCAAGGATAAGCCGGAGAACTTTGGCACCGGCCAGCAGCAAAAGGTTAGCTTCAAGGATTACTGGGATGTTCTTAAAAACAACCGTGCCATCCAGATGCTGGTCGTTTCCGCCTCCACCGATAAGTTGGCTCTCCAGACGCAGGGCAACGCCACCGTCGGCGTTATCATCTACGGCATCATCTGCGGCAACTACGCGCTGAACGCCGCCCTCAACGCCTATACCAGCATCCCCACCTTCCTCTTCCTGCTGTTCGGCGCCGGCTGGATCGCCACCCGCCTTGGGCAGAAAAAGGCTATGATGTTCGGTACCTATGGCTCGCTGGCCTGCTGCATTCTCATCGCCGCGCTGTTCTACCTTGGTGACCCCACGACCATGGCCTACCCCGGGTTTGAAGGCTTCAGCGGCTGGACATTCTTCTCCATCGCGTTCATGATCCTGTGGGTCGGCTTCAAGGGCTTTTCCGGCATCTCCGGCAACATCGTGCTGCCTATGATCGCCGACTGCACCGACTATGAGGTCTACCGTTCCGGCCGCTATGTGCCCGGTCTGATGGGTACCTTGTTCAGCCTCGTTGACAAGGTCGTTTCTTCGCTGGCTACCACCGTCGTTGGCTTGATGTGTGCCGCGATCGGCTTTGCCGAGACGCTGCCCACCCCGGATACGCCGCTCACGCCTGCGCTTAAATTTGTCGGTGTGTTTGGTTTGTGCGGTCTGACCATCATTGGCTTGATCGCCAACATCATCGCCATGAAGTTCTATCCGTTGACCGGCGAAAAGATGAAAGAGATCCAGGCTGAGGTCGCCGCAATCAAGGCAAAAGCCGCCACTGCTGAGTAATCGCGGATTAAGGCCCCTAAACGGTACAGAAAACACAGATAGTGTGTATACATGAGGTGCCCCATGGCAGAGAAGCAACATACCCAAAATGAGCAGGGCTTCAATCCTGCCCATCTGATTGAGTTAGAGGAAGAGCTCAACGCGCTTAAAAAAGAGCAGGGGATTGTTGAAAAGCCTGCGTGGTGGCAACGTCTTGGCGATTGGTATGCAGATTGGTCCACAAACCATAAGACGGCAGTGGATCGAAAAAAGTATATCCGGCTTGCCTGGACGTGTGGGTGGTTGTGCGGCAGCCATCGCTTTTACGCGCACAAACCCATCCTGGGTACACTCTATCTGTTGTTTTTCTGGACCGGCATCCCGTTTGCCATGACACTGATCGATCTAATGATCGCGTTGCCGATGGTGCCGGACGAAAACGGGAAAATCATACTTTAATTCGTCTTTTAGGAGGCAAAGAATATGGTCAGTTTCAGTTTACAGGGTAAGGTGGCACTGATCACCGGCGCAAGCTACGGTATCGGGTTCGCCATTGCCAAGGCCATGGCCGGTGCCGGTGCCACCATCGTTTTCAATGACATCAAGCAGGAGCTCGTTGACAAAGGGCTGGCTGCATACAAAGCGGAAGGCATTGAAGCCCACGGCTATGTCTGTGATGTCACCGATGAGGCCGTCGTGGCCGATTTTGTGGCCAAGGTCAAGGCTGAGGTTGGGCCTATCAACATCCTCGTCAACAATGCCGGTATTATCATGCGCATTCCGATGTGTGAGATGAGCGCGGCACAGTTCCGTAAGGTCATTGACATCGACCTCAACGGCCCGTTTATCATGTCCAAAGCTGTCATCCCCGGCATGATCGAGCAGGGCGGCGGCAAGATCATCAACATTTGCTCGATGATGAGCGAGCTGGGCCGCGAAACAGTCAGCGCTTATGCGGCGGCCAAGGGTGGCCTCAAAATGCTTACGAAAAACATCGCCAGCGAATACGGCCAGTATAACATCCAGTGCAACGGCATCGGCCCCGGCTATATTGCCACGCCGCAGACCGCGCCACTGCGTGAGCCGCAGGCGGACGGCAGCCGCCACCCGTTCGACAGCTTTATCCGCGCCAAGACCCCGGCCAACCGCTGGGGCGAGGCCGAAGATCTGGGCGGTCCGGCAGTGTTCCTGGCAAGCCCTGCCAGCGATTTTGTCAACGGGCACATCCTCTATGTAGACGGCGGCATCCTTGCCTATATCGGCAAGCAGCCATAACCAAGCGGTTTGCCGGCAATTTTATGCGACTGCACGGAATGAAAAAGCCTTCTCATTCCGTGTTGGTTCCTCCTTGTGTCAGCGTTATTTTGCATGGGCGCTGGCCGTCCCCTGATGTATGCCGACATCAGGGGATTTTCTGAATTCAAAATGTACCGATGCAGATATGATCATGGGAGGCAATCCATGTATAATAACTGGCTCGATTATCAAAAAAAGCACGACTTTCTTATCTGCGTTGACTCTGATGGCTGTGCCATGGATACCATGGACTGCAAGCATATCCACTGCTTTGGCCCTTGTATGGTGGAGGAGTGGGATTTACAGTCATGGGAACAGCCGATTTTGGAGCGCTGGAACGAAATCAATCTCTATAGTCTCACCCGTGGGATCAACCGTTTTAAGGGACTTGCCATAGCGCTGACGGAAATCGACAAACAGTATACCCACATAGACTGTTTGACAGATTTGCAGACTTGGGTCAACAGCGGCGCCACCCCCAGCAATGATGCACTGCAAAAGGCCATTGATGAGACCGGCAGCCCCATTTTGAAAAAGGCACTGGCTTGGAGTAAAGCCGTCAATGCTGCCATCACAAAATTGCCGGAAGAACTCAAACGGCCCTTTTCCGGCGCAAAGGACGGACTGACCGCAGCGGCACAGTTTGCCGATGTAGCCATCGTATCCAGTGCCAACCGTGATGCCGTTCTGGAAGAATGGACGAAATACGCTCTGCTCGACCATGTAGATATCATGCTCGCGCAGGATTGCGGCTCCAAGGCACACTGCATCGCCGAGATGCTCAAGTTCAGCTATGCGCCGGATCATGTGCTGATGGTCGGTGATGCTCCCGGTGACCGCGATGCTGCCAAGCAAAACGGCGTGTTTTTCTATCCGATCCTTGTCCGGCATGAGGCTGAAAGCTGGGCGGAGCTGCGCCAAACCGCGCTTGCAAAATTGCAGGGTGGTACATATTCGGCCTATGAAGTACAGCGTATTGCGGCCTTTACCGCCAACCTTGGCGGATGATTCAAACCGTATTCGAAAGGAGAGAGCCTTATGGTCGATCTGAAAGCAAAACCGTTTTATCTGAATGACGACGAGATCAAATGGGTCGAGGATACCATCGCCGGCATGACGCTGGAGGAAAAGCTCGGCCAGCTGTTCGTGCTGATGAAGGCCGGCCCCGCCTGGAGCGAGGAAAAGACCGCCAAGTATCTGGCCGATTACCACCAGGGCGGCCTGCGCTGGCAGGGCGGCGACAAGAACGCCGTGTACGAGCAAAATACCACCTTCCAGAAGAACTCCCGCATCCCGCTGCTGATCGCCGCCAACTGTGACGACGGCGGCAATGGTGCCGTGCCGGAGGGCACCTTTGTGGCCACCGCCGCCGAGGCCGGTGCCGCTGCCGATGAAAAGACCGCCTACCACACCGGCCTGGTGGCCGGGCGCGAGGCCAGCGCCGTGGGCGTCAACTGGATGTTCAACCCGGTGGCCGATATCTACATGAACTGGCGCAACACCATCGTCAACACCCGCTCCTTCGGCAACGATGTCGACAAGGTCATCGCCTGCGTGCGCGCCTACATCAAGGGCATCAAGGATGCGAACCCCAACATGGCCGCCTGCTGCAAGCACTTCCCCGGTGACGGCGTCGAGGAGCTGGACCAGCACCTGGCCCTGGGCGTGAACACGCTGAGCGTGGAGGAGTGGAACAACTCCTTCCGCCGCGTCTACCAGACGATGATCGACGAGGGGCTCGAAAGCATCATGGTCGGCCACATCGCGCTGCCCGCCATGAGCCGCCATCTGCGCCCCGGCATCGCCGAGCGGGACATCATGCCCGCCACCGAGGCCCCCGAGCTGCTGACCGACCTCTTGCGCGGCGAGATGGGCTTCAACGGCGTGATCATCACCGATGCCTCGCACATGATCGGCATGAGCGCCATGACCAGGCGCGAGGACGCTGTGCCCGGTGCCATCGCCGCCGGTGCCGACATGTTCCTGTTTGCCGGTGACGAGGCCGAGGACATCGGCTTCATGAAAGCCGGCTACGAGAAGGGCGTCATCACCGAGGAGCGCCTGTCGGATGCTCTGCACCGCATCCTGGGCATGAAGGCCCACCTCAAGCTGTACAAGGAAGATGTCCGCATCCCCGATCCCGCCCTCAAGGACAAGTGGATCGGCTGCGAGGAGCACAAACAGTACCAGGAGCAGGCCGCCGACGAGTGCATCACGCTCGTCAAGGACACCGACCACAACCTGCCGCTGGCGCCGGACAAGAAGCGCGCCTACCTCGTGTATGTGCAGAGCACGCCGACCTCAAAAGCCTACAAAGGCGACCCGGTCAAGCAGGTGGTCATCGAGGAGCTGGAGCGCGCCGGCTTCAGCGTGGACGTCTGCCCCAACTTCCATGACCTTGAAGTTGAAAAGGGCCCCAACCCGATGAACATGGTGCTGATGATGGATCACGGCACCCGCAAGGAGTTCAAGGCCAACCACGATGTGGTGTTCCTGGTCATCAACGTCAAGGGCTATGCCCAGGAGAACGATGTGCGCCTGCGCTGGAGCTGCAACCACAGCCGTGAGCTGCCGTGGTACAATCTGGAGTTGCCCACCATCGGCATCAGCCTCAACTACACCAATCACCTCATTGATGTGCCGCAGCTGCACACCTTCGTCAACGCCTACGGCCCCAACCGCACCCACATCCGCGCCGCCATTGAAAAGATCCTTGGCAAGAGCGCGTTCAAGGGCAAGGCCAACGATACCGTATTCTGCGGCCGCTGGGACACCAGACTGTAATATCCAAATTTGCCAGACTTCACGGTTATGGAAATATTTCCTTACCGTGATATCCACTCCTTCTCAAACCCTGTGCCGTGGCGGGCGCAGGGGAGCACCTCCTAATGTATGGAGACATTAGGAGGTGCTTTTTGATTCTAATAACAACCACACGCTACGCGTGTGGGCAGCCTGTCAAAAAAGTGGATAAGAATCAAGCCGTCAAAAGGCAGGGAGAAGGAAAAAGGGCCGCAAAGAACTGAAAAAGGGGTGAATCAGGGGACGGATACGGTTCCTTATTCATCCATATTGCAAGTTTCTTCAGGTTCATGGCAGCATACTTTAGCCTCACCCAGTTCGTTACCCGGGCCAGACC
>CANRBN010000092.1 GCA_947628865.1 uncultured Gemmiger sp. | reverse complement strand
TGGTCATCCTGACCAACGCCGAGCGCCGCATCCCGGTGCAGTACGCCAAGCGCGTGGTGGGCCGCAAGATGTACGGCGGCCAGAACAGCTACATCCCCATCAAGGTGAACATGAGCGGCGTGCTGCCCATCATCTTTGCCTCCACGTTGTGCGGCCTGCCCGGCCTCATCGGCAGCTTCTTCAATGTGGATCCCGTCGCGCATCCCATCTGGTACGGGTTCCTGCACACGTTCAACTACAACAGCTGGCTGTACTTCGTCGTCTACATCCTGCTCATCATCGCGTTCACCTACTTCTATGTGACGATCCAGTACAACCCCGTCGATATCGCCAACCAGCTGCGCAAGAACAACGGCACCATCCCGGGCATCCGCCCCGGCAAGCCGACCAGTGATTTCATCACCAAAACGCTCAACAAGATCACGCTCATCGGCGCCATCTTCCTGGCCATCGTGGCCGCCGCCCCCATTGCCCTGGGCAACTGGACCGGCATCTCGATGCAGCTGGGCGGCACCAGCCTGCTGATTTTGGTCGGCGTGGCGCTGGACACGGGCCGCTCGCTCGAGGGGTATATGACCAGCCGCTACCACAAGGGCTTCCTGGGCTGATCGCCGCGTTAAGGAGGGCAACGCCATGAAACTGATCCTTTTGGGCGCGCCGGGCGCCGGCAAGGGCACCCAGGCCGAGATCCTTTCCGACCGGCTGGGCATCCCCACCATCTCCACCGGCAACATCCTGCGTGCGGTCGTGGCCGACGGCACCCCCATGGGCCAGAAAGCCAAGTCTTTCATGGACAAGGGCGCCCTGGTGCCGGACGAGGTCATCGTCGGCATCGTCAAGGAGCGCCTCGCCCAGCCGGACTGCGCGAACGGCTTCATCCTCGACGGCATGCCCCGCACCATCGCCCAGGGCGAAGCGCTCGAGCAGATGGGCGTCGAGATCGACAAGGTCATCGACCTCGAGGTCTCGGACGAGGAGATCACCCGCCGCATGAGCGGCCGCCGCGTGTGCGGCGCCTGCGGCGCCAGCTACCACATCATCACCAAAAAACCGGCGAGGGAGGGCGTGTGTGACCGCTGCGGCGGCGCCCTCGTCATCCGCAAGGACGACGAGCCGGCCACCGTGCTCGACCGTCTCAAGGCCTACCACGCCCAGACCGAGCCGCTGGTGGAATTTTACCGCAGCCGCGGCAAGCTGTTCGTGGCGCCCGACCAGGGCTCCATCGACGCGAACACCGCCTATGTGCTGAAGCTGCTGGAGGCGTGAGCGTGATCCAAGTCAAGAACGCCGGGGAGCTGGCCAAGATGCGCCGCGCCTGCGCCATCAGCGCGGCGGCGCTCAAGGCGGGCGGCGCGGCCATCGAGGCCGGCATCACCACCGCGGAGCTCGATTCCATCATCTATGATTTCATCGTGCGCCACGGCGCCCGCCCCAACTTCCTGCATCTGCACGGGTTCCCCGGCACGGCCTGCATCAGCGTCAACGATACCGTCATCCACGGCATCCCCAAAAAGGATATCCACATCCGCCCCGGCGACATCGTCTCCATCGACACCGGCTGCAAGCTCGACGGCTTCAACGGCGACAATGCCTGCACCTATGCCTGCGGCAAGGTGGACAAAGAGGCGCAGCGCCTGATGGACGTCACGAAAGAGAGCCTGCACTGCGGCATCGCGGCGGCCCTGGCCGGCAGCCGGGTGGGGGATATCAGCGCGGCCGTACAGGCCTATGTCGAGGAGAACGGCTTCACCGTCGTGCGGGACTTCGTCGGCCACGGCGTCGGCAGAGAGCTGCACGAGGCGCCCGAGGTGCCGAACTTTGGCCGCGCCGGCCATGGCCCGCGGCTCGTGCCCGGCATGACCATCGCCATCGAGCCGATGGTCAACCAGGGCCGCCCCGAGGTCAAGACCCTGTCCGACGGCTGGACGGTCAAGACCGTGGACGGCAAGCTGGCCGCCCACTTCGAGCACACCGTGGCCATCACGGCCAGGGGCCCCGAGGTGCTGACCGCCGGCTGGGAGGATCCCGCATGGACTTTGTAAAGGGCCGGCTGGTGCGCTCCAAGGCCGGGCGGGACAAGGCCCGCACGCTGGCGGTGCTCACCGCCGAGGGCGGCTGGCTCACGCTGGCGGACGGCAGGCTGCGCCCGCTGGCGCGCCCCAAGCGCAAAAAGGCCATGCACGTCGCCGCCACCGGCGCCGTGCTCACCGAAAGCCAGCTGCAAACCGACAAGGCGCTGCGCGCGGCCATCGCCGCCTACGATGCGGCGCATCCGATCTGAAAACGCGGGGCCGAAGGCCCTTCCCAAAGCATCCAAGGAGGCAGACCCTTGTCCAAAGAAGATGTCATCGAAGTTGAAGGCGTCGTTCGCGAAGCCATGCCCAACACCGTGTTCAAGGTCGAACTTTTCAACCGGGACGGCAAGCCCAACGGGCGCACCGTGCTGGCGCACATTTCCGGCAAGCTGCGGACCAACTTCATCCGCATCCTGCCCGGCGATAAGGTCACGATGGAGATGTCTCCCTATGACCTGACCAAGGCTCGTATCACCTGGCGCTCCAAATAAGCGCTGTGTGAAGTATAAGGAGGTTAGCATCATGAAGGTCAAACCTTCCGTCAAACCCATCTGCGAAAAGTGCAAAGTCATCAAGCGCAAAGGCCGCGTGATGGTGATCTGCATCAACCCCAAGCATAAGCAGCGTCAGGGCTAAAGGTCCTTTGCCCGGCAGGGCGGGGGAAACCGTACCCAAAACGCTTGGGGGCCAAGTGCGTAGATTCCCGGCGCAGGCCCCGACCAGGACATGGGATGTATCTATGGAGGTGCTTTATGGCACGTATTGCTGGTGTTGATCTGCCTCGCGAGAAGCGGATCGAAGTCGGGCTCACCTATGTGTATGGCATTGGGCAGAGCACGGCTGACAAAATCCTGGCGGGCACGGGCGTGGATCCCGACACCCGCGTCAAGGACCTTTCCGCTGACGATGAGGCAAAGATCCGCGACTATATCGACAAAAACAACATCATCGTTGAAGGCGATCTGCGCCGCAACGTCGCGCTGGATATCAAGCGTTTGACCGAGATCCAGTGCTACCGCGGCGTGCGCCATCGCAAGGGCCTGCCTTGCCGCGGCCAGCGCACAAAGACCAATGCCCGTACCTGCAAAGGTCCCAAACGCACGGTCGCCAACAAGAAGAAGTAAGGAGGAACTGAAATGGCTGCTGCTAAAACGGGCGCAAAGACCCGCACCAAGCGCAAGGAGCGCAAGAACGTCGTCAACGGTGCCGCGCATATCCAGAGCACCTTCAACAACACCATCGTGACCATCACCGACACGCAGGGCAACACCGTTTCGTGGTCCAGCACCGGCGCGCTGAACTTCCGCGGCTCCCGCAAGAGCACGCCGTTCGCCGCGCAGTCCGCCGCCGAGACGGCCGCCAAGGCCGCCATCGACCAGGGCATGCGCTCGGTCGAGGTGTACGTCAAGGGCCCGGGTTCCGGCCGTGAGAGCGCCATCCGCGCGCTGCAGGCCACCGGCCTTGAGATCACCATGATCCGCGACGTGACCCCCATCCCCCACAACGGCTGCCGCCCGCCCAAGCGCCGCCGCATCTGAGTGAAAGGAGAAAGTAAGTTATGGCTAAGAACACCCAACCGATCGCCAAACGCTGCCGCGCCCTGGGCATTTCTCCCGCTGTGATGGGCTATTCCAAAAAGACCACCACCCGCAACCCCGGCGGGCAGATGCGCAAGAAAAAGAGTGAATATGCCCTCCAGCTGGCCGAAAAGCAGAAGGTCAAATTCATCTACGGCATCGCCGAAAAGCAGTTCCACACCTATTACGAGAAGGCCAGCCGCATGGCCGGCCGTACCGGCGACAACCTGCTCATCATGGTGGAGCGCCGGCTCGACAACGTGGTCTTCCGCATGGGCTTCGCCGCCACCCGGCGCGACGCCCGCCAGCTGGTGAGCCACGCCCACTTCACCGTCAACGGCAAAAAGGTCAACATCCCCAGCTACCTCGTCAAGGCCGGCGATGTGGTCGAAGTTGCCGAGGGCAGCCGCGCCAGCGTCAAGTTCTCAAAGCTCCTCGGCGAGGACGCCCCCGTCGTGCTGCTGCCGCAGTGGCTGGATCGCGATAAGGCCGCCCTCAAGGGCACCGTTACCCGCCTGCCCGCGCGTGAGGACATCGATGTGCCCATCGCGGAACACCTCATCGTCGAGTTGTACTCCAAGTAATCCTCTGGCCTTGGGGCCCGGCGCGCCGGGCATCGGCGCGCCGCCCCGATACCGCAGCTTTCAATTTCCGGAATCCATCCGGCCGAATAAGGAGGGTTTTTATGATGGAGATCGAACGCCCGAAAATCGAAATGGTCAGCCTTTCCCCCGATGGGCGCTACGGCAAATTCGCCGTGGAGCCGCTGGAGCGCGGTTTCGGCACCACGCTGGGCAACAGCCTGCGCCGCGTGCTGCTTTCCAGCCTGCCCGGCGTGGCCATCACCAGCGTCAAGATCGACGGGGTGGTGCATGAGTTTTCGACCATTGAGGGCGTGCGTGAGGATGTTACCGAGATCATTTTGAACTTGAAGGGCGTCGCCGCCAAGATCTACGGCGAAACGCCCAAGATCGTCCGCGTGGAGGCCGCCGGCCCGTGCGAGGTCACGGCGGGCAGCATCAAGCAGGGCGATGAGCTCGAGATCCTCAACCCTGACTGGCACATCGCCACCCTGGGCGAGGGCGGCAAGCTGGTCATGGAGCTGAGCTTTGATAAAGGCCGCGGCTATGTCCCCGCGGAGCGCAACAAGCAGGCGCTCATTGAAAAGAACGATATCAGCACCCTTCCGGTGGACAGCATCTACACCCCGGTCCTCAAGGCCAACTATGTGGTGGAAAACACCCGCGTCGGCCAGACCGTCGACTATGACAAGCTGACCATCGAGGTCTGGACCGACGGCACCATCTCGGCGCAGGAAGCGCTGAGCCTGGCCGCCCGCGTGCTGACCGAGCATCTGAACCTCTTCGTCAACCTGTGCGACGAGGCCGCCGAGACCGAGATCATGGTCGAAAACGACGAAAAGGGCAAGGAAAAGGCCCTGGAGATGACCATTGAGGAGCTGGATCTGAGCGTTCGCTCCTTCAACTGCCTCAAGCGGGCGGGCATCAACAACGTCGGCGACCTGATCTCGCGCAGCGCCGAGGAGATGATGAAGGTCCGCAACCTCGGCAAAAAGAGCCTTGAGGAGGTCATGGCCAAGCTGGACAGCCTGGGCCTGACCCTCACCCACGAGGACGATGCCTGAACAACACCCGCGGCGCCCCAGCGGCGCCCGATGATCCAATGTAAGGAGTGAACACCCATGCCTGGTACAAGGAAGCTTGGCCGTGCCTCTGACAGCCGCCGCGCGATGCTGCGCGCCATGGTGACCTATCTGTTCGAGAACGGCAAGATCGAGACCACCGTCGCCCGCGCCAAGGAAGTGCGTTCCATGGCCGATAAGATGGTCACCCTGGGCAAGCGCAGCGACCTGCACGCCAAACGGCAGGTCTTCAGCTACATCACCAAGGAGACCGTCGCCAAAAAGGTCATTGATGAGTACGGCCCCAAGTACGCGGACCGCACCGGCGGGTACACCCGCATCATCAAGACCGGCGTGCGCCGCGGCGACGCCGCCCCCACCGCCATCATCGAGCTGGTCTGATCCCCGCAAAAGCGAACGCGCCCCGGATGCTTTGGCATCCGAGGCGCGCCAGCGTGTCGAGAGACTCGACACGCTGCAAAAGAGGGGTTTTGCGCACGGCGGGCCATGCCCGCCGCCTGCCAAAATCTTTTGTCAAAAATATTTTGGCAGGGCGCAAACGCCCGAGCCTACGCGCCAAGAGCTACCGCTTCGCGGTGGTTGCGCTTGGGCAGGCGCCTGCGGGCGCACAGCGTTGAGCGAGGGCGCGACCGAAATATACGTCCGCGAACGCGGACATTACATGGCGCCGCTTTTACCCCTCTCTTGGACACACCCCGTCGCAAAAAATGTCGTTCTCATGCCTAAAGGCGACTCGAACGGCATTTTTTGCTCTAGAGGTATCGACCTCGTCCGCGCATGTCAGCCGAGGTCGATGGATTCAGAGAACACCTTTTTCGACAGTCTGACGCGCCCCGGATGCTTTGGCATCCGAGGCGCGCTTTGCGCTTTTGTGAGATGTTCCAGAAATCTGCGCCGGATAAAACGGCATGCCTGTGCAAGGTGGAAAAAATAGGCAAAACGCCGTTTTTGTACTGCGCCAAACAGTTTTGTGTGCTAGAATAAGGGCAGAGGAAGTCTCGGGCGCAGCGCCGCCCGCAGGGAAAGGAAGCATGCCATGCCGGTACAGAAACTTGGCCCGCGCGACTTCTTTGCGCGGGAGGATGCCATCGCCGATCTGGGGCTCATCGCCTGCCCCGGTGCCGAAGAACTCTGCAAGCTGGTGGACGGCCACCTTGTGCGCTGGGCGCGCGAGGTCGGCATGGACGTCAAGACGTTCATCATCCCCTCGGACTGCCCGCGTTTCCAATCCGGTGACGCCAAGGGCCTTGTGCGGGAATCCGCCCGCGGCCGGGATATGTTCTTCTTCGTCGATCCCGGCAACTACAGCGTGACCTACAAGCTGTTCGGGTATCAGAACCATCTCTCGCCCGACGACCATTTCCAAAACCTGCTGCGCCTCATCCAGGCCGTGGCGGGCCGCGCGCACCGCATCTCGGTGGTCATGCCGAGCCTCTACGGCGGGCGCCAGCACCGCCGCGTCTCGCGCGAGAGCCTGGACTGCGCCTACGCCCTGCAAACGCTGCGGCAGATCGGCGTCAAGAACATCATCACCTTTGACGCGCACGACCCGCGCGTGCAGAACGCCGTGCCGCTTTTGAGCTTTGACAACGTCATGCCCACCTACCAGGTGCTCAAAAACCTGCTCAAGCGGTTCCCGAACCTGGATTTCGACAAGGAGCACTTCATGGTCGTCTCCCCCGATGAGGGCGCCATGAACCGCAACATGTACTATTCGAGCGTGCTGGGCTGCAACCTCGGCATGTTCTACAAGCGGCGGGATTACAGCCGCGTCGTCAACGGGCGCAACCCCATCGTCGCGCACGAGTATCTGGGCGAAAGCCTGCAGGGCAAGGATGTGTTCATCGCCGACGACATCATCGCCTCCGGCGAGAGCATGCTGGACATCGCCTACGAGCTCAAAAAGCGAGGCGCCAACCGCATCTTCACCTGCGCCACGTTCCCGCTGTTCACCGCCGGCCTGACCGCCTTTGACAAGGCCTACAA
>CANRBN010000091.1 GCA_947628865.1 uncultured Gemmiger sp. | reverse complement strand
TTTGTGCGCTGAAAAAAGCGCGCGCCCCGCACGCTGGGAAAACGCGCGAAAAGCTGCGATTGTTCATATTTTGTTCACATATTGGGAATACAATACAGCGCGGGTCATCGAAATCGACAAAAAAGAGGGTCTTGTTTTATGCAGGTTTTGCTGGAGCCGACCGTCGCTTTGCTGGGCGGGCTGCTGATGTCCCGTGTGGTCAAACCGATGCGCCTGCCCGCGGTCACGGCGTACCTTGTGGCCGGCGTGCTGCTGGGGCCGTACTGCCTGGGCCTGGCCGGGGTGCCGGGGCTGGGCTTCAACACCGCCGCGCAGGTCGAGGCGCTCGACCTCATCAGCCAGCTGGCGCTGGGCTTCATCGCGTTCACCATCGGCAATGAGTTCCGCCTCGAGCAGCTCAAGCACATGGGCCGGCAGGCCATCGTGGTGGGCATCGCGCAGGCGGTCATCACCACCGCGCTCGTGGATATCGGCCTGCTGGGGCTGCATCTGCTCCTGCCGGAGCTGCTGTCGGTGCCCTCGGCCATCACGCTGGGCGCCATCGCCGCCGCCACCGCCCCGGCGGCAACGCTGATGGTCGTGCGGCAGTACAAGGCCAACGGCCCGCTGACCAAGCTGCTGCTGCTCGTCGTCGCCATCGACGACGCCGTCGGGCTCGTGCTGTTTTCGGCCTCCTTCGGCATCGCCACGGCGCTCGAAAAGGGCGCTGCCAGCGTGCAGAGCGTCGTGCTCGAGCCGCTTTTGGAGATCGTGCTCTCCTTTGCGCTGGGCGGCGCCGCGGGGTGGCTTTTGCACCGCATCGAAAAATATTTCTTCTCCAACTCCAAGCGCCTGACACTGTCCATCACCTGCGTTTTGGCCACCGTCGGTCTCTCGATGGCGGAATTTGAGGTCGCGGGCGTGCACATCGGCTTCAGCCTGCTGCTCGTCTGCATGATGGCCGGCACGGTGTTCTGCAACATCTGCGATTTCTCCGAGGAGATCATGGAGCGCATCGACGACTGGACCGCCCCGCTGTTCGTTTTGTTCTTTGTGCTGTCCGGCGCCGAGCTCAACCTCACCATCCTGTCCGACCCGCTCGTGCTGCTCATCGGCGCCGTGTACATCGTATTCCGCTCGCTGGGCAAATACAGCGGCGCCTGCGCCAGCTGTGCCGCCACCCACTGCCGGCCCGAGATCACCAAATGGCTTGGCATCACGCTGCTGCCGCAGGCCGGCGTGGCGCTGGGCATGGCGCTCACCGCCCAGCAGCTGGCCGACGGCGCCGTGGTGCGCAACGTCGTTTTGTTCAGCGTGCTCGTGTATGAGCTCGTCGGCCCGGCGCTGACCAAATACGCCCTCACGCAGGCGGGTGAGATCCGCCCCGAGGGCCGTGTCGACCGGCGCCGCCGCAACGCCCCGCTCGAGCTGTTCCACCTCGGCCACCACGCCGAAAAGTCCTGAAGCACTGCCGCCCCCGGCCCGCTGCGACCGGGGACTTTCTTTTGCGTCCCGCCGGCGCGCCGCCCCTTGTTTTTCGCGCCGGCTTTTGGTATACTGAACATGGATATACTGGTGTAACAGGGCCATTTTGCCGGCCCTTTGGGGAGAATGCTTTTGGAAAACCTCAACTACATCCATGACGCCGCCGCGGCTGCCGCCGTCGCCGCCGCCTACGAGACGCCGCCGCTCGCCTATGTGCGCAGCTACGGCTGCCAGCAGAATTTCAATGACGGCGAAAAGCTGCGCGGCGTTCTGCTGGACATCGGCTACGGCATCACCGACACGCCCGAGCAGGCCGACCTCATCCTCTTCAACACCTGCGCCGTGCGCGAGCACGCCGAGCAGCGGGTGTTCGGCAACATCGGCGCGCTCAAAAGGCTCAAGGCGGCGAACCCGCGGCTGCTCATCGGCGTGTGCGGGTGTATGGCCCAGCAGCCGCAGGTGGTCGAAAAGCTCAAGACCAGCTACCCGTATGTCGATTTCGTTTTCGGCGTCGACGGCATCCTCGAGCTGCCGGGCCTGCTGGCAAGGCGCCTTGGCGGCGGCAGGCGGGCCATGCAGCCGCCCGCCCAGCGCGCCGCCGTCATCGAGGGCGTGCCCGTCCGGCGGGATTCCGGCTTTCGCGCCTGGCTGCCCGTCATGTACGGGTGCGACAATTTCTGCACCTACTGCATCGTGCCCTATGTGCGCGGACGGGAGCGCAGCCGCGCGCCGGAGGCCGTCCTGGCCGAGTTCCGCCGGCTCGTCGCCGCCGGCTGCAAGGAGATAACGCTCCTCGGCCAGAACGTCAACAGCTACGGCAAAACGCTGCCGGAGCCCATGGATTTTGCCGACCTGTTGGAGCTTTTGTGCGCCGAGCCGGGGGACTACAGGCTCCGCTTCATGACCAGCCATCCCAAGGACGCCGGCAAAAAGCTCATCGACACCATCGCCCGCCACCCGCAGCTGTGCCGCCACATCCACCTGCCCGTCCAGTCCGGCAGTGACCGCATCCTCGCCGCGATGAACCGGCATTACACCGCCGCGCAGTACCTCGATCTCATCGACTACGCCAAAAAAACCATCCCGGGCGTGACCTTCTCGAGCGATATCATCGTCGGCTTCCCCGGCGAGACCGAGGAGGATTTCGCCCAAACGCTTGAGCTCGTGCGCAGGGTCGGCTACATGCAGCTGTTCACCTTTATCTATTCCAGGCGCACCGGCACCAGGGCCGCCCGGATGCCCGACCCCGCCACCCACGCCGAAAAGGCCGCGCGCATGGCCCGCCTGCTCAAAACGCAGGAGGAGGTCTCCTACCCGGCCATCGCGGCGCTGGCGGGCCGCGACGTGCGGGTGCTCGTCGAGGGCGCGGGCCGCCGCGCCGGCACCGTCACCGGGCGGCTCGACAACAACCTGACCGTCGAATTCCCCGCGCCCGAAAGCCTTGTCGGCGCGTGGGCGCAGGTACATCTCACCGGCGCGCGCGCCGCGCTGCTGACCGGGGAACGCATCATCGCAAAGGAGTAAACGCCATGGATTGCATCGACCTTTTCAAAAAAGCCGCCGCCGCACTGCAGACCGACCCGCGCTACCTTGAACTGGACGCCGCCCGGCGGGAAAACGACGCCGACGAGGAGCTGCAGGGCCTCATCGGGGAGTTCAACCTCGCCCGCCTTGATCTGAACCATGAGGCCGGCAAGACCGAGACCGACGCCGCCCGCGTGGCCGAGCTCAACCAAAAGGTGAGCGCGCTGTATGACCAGATCATGGCGAGCGAGGGCATGGTGCGCTACAACGCCGCCAAGGCCGAGGCCGAGGCGATGGTGGCCCACATCGACGCCATCATCAACACCGCCATGAACGGCGGCGACCCCATGACCGTGCAGCAGCCCGAGAACGGCTGCACCGGCAGCTGCTCGACCTGCTCGGGCTGCCATTAAGGCTCGCTGCGTTCGGCTTTCCCGGGTATCGTCATCGCAGGCACACGCCCGCCGATGCCGACGGATTTGAAATGACGTTGTCCAAAACTATCACAGGGAGCGTACACGACCATGGCGGAGCAAGCCCTTGCGCCGATGATGCGGCAGTATTTTGAGGTCAAGAACCAGCATCCCAACGAGATTTTGTTCTACCGCGTCGGCGATTTTTACGAGATGTTTTACAAGGACGCCCTCACCGCCTCGCGCGAGCTGGAGCTCACGCTCACCCACAAGCGCGCCGGCGGCGAGGAGGATGCCCCCATGTGCGGCGTGCCGTTCCACTCCTACGAGGGGTATGTCGCCCGGCTGCTGGCCAAGGGGTACAAGGTCGCCATCTGTGAGCAGACCGAGGATCCGGCCCTGGCCCGCGGGCTCGTCCGGCGCGAGGTCATCCGCGTGGTCACGCCCGGCACCGTCATCGAGAGCAGCATGCTCAACGAGGAGAAGAACAACTACCTGTGCAGCATCTACGCCCGGCGCGGGCGCAGCGGCTGGCAGGGCGGCATCTGCTTTGCCGATATCTCGACCGGCGAGGCGTTCGCCACCGAGTTCACCGCCCGAAAGGCCGGCGAGGCCATCATCACCGAGCTTTCCCGCTTCCTGCCCAGCGAGATCCTGATCTGCCCCTCGCTGCTCGACCAGAAGGATCTGACCAACTACATCAAGCAGCACACGACGGCGCTCGTCGAGCTGCGGGAGGACGCCTGCTATAAGGACCGCGTCATCGAGCAAGCGATGTCCGCCCAGTTCGGGGCGGACTGGCGCGCCGCCGGCGGCTACGACGCCGGCTCGCTCATCCCGGCGGCGGTCGGCGCCCTGCTCGACTACCTGCGCGAGACGCAAAAGCACGGCATCGAGCGCATCAAGGAGGTCAAGCGCTACACCGAGGGGCAGTACATGCGCCTTTCGCCGGTGACGCGCGCGAATCTGGAGCTGACCGAGACGATGCGCGGTCGGCAGAAGCGCGGCACGCTGCTCTGGGTGCTGGACAAAACGCAGACCTCGATGGGCAAGCGCCTGCTGCGCGCCTGGATCGAGCAGCCGCTCATCGACGCGGGGGCCATCAACGCCCGGCTGGACGCCGTGCAGGCGCTCTTCTCAGCCGGCGTGCAGCGCGCCGAGATGCAGGCCGCGCTCTCCCGCGTGTACGATATCGAGCGCCTGGCCACCCGCGTGCTGTACGGCTCCGCCACCCCGCGCGAGGTGCGGGCCATGGGCGATACCTGCGCCATGCTGCCCGCCGTGCGCGCCGGCGCCGCCGCGTGCGACGCCCCGCTTTTGCGGCAGCTGGCCGACGCCGTCGACCCGCTTGAGGACATCCGCGCCCTCATCGACGCCGCCGTCAGCGACGACCCGCCCGCCACCCTGAAGGACGGCGGCGCCATCCGCGCCGGCTACAACGCCGAGATCGACGAGCTGCGCGCGCTGCGCGAGGACTCGACCGGCGTGCTCACGGCCATGGAGGCCGAGCTGCGCGAGACGACCGGCATCCCCAAGCTCAAGATCGGCTTCAACAAGGTGTTCGGCTATTTTATCGAGGTCAGCCGCTCCTACGTCGGCTCGGTGCCGCAGAGCTTTACCCGCAAGCAGACCCTCACCACCGGCGAGCGCTACATCACCCCCGAGCTCAAGGAGCTGGAAAACCGCATCCTCGGCGCCGGCGAGCGGCTGCTCGCGCTCGAGCACCAGCTCTTTGCCGACCTGCTTGGCCGCATCTCCGCCGAGCTCGTGCGCATCCAGCGCACGGCGGCGGCGGTGGCGCAGCTCGATGTGCTCACCGCCCTGGCCGAGACCGCGGTGCAGAACAACTACACCCGCCCCACCGTGGACGACTCCGACGCGCTGGAGATCCGGGAGGGCCGCCATCCGGTCATTGAGCAGATGCTCTCCGGCAGCCTGTTCGTGCCCAACGATACCACCCTCGGCGGCCCGGACGACCGCCTGCTCATCATCACGGGGCCCAACATGGCGGGCAAATCCACCTACATGCGGCAGAACGCGCTCATCGCGCTGATGGCGCAGATCGGCAGCTTTGTGCCGGCTGCCGCCGCGCATGTCGGCGTCGTGGACGCCATCTTCACCCGCGTCGGCGCCGCCGACGACCTCGCCGCCGGCCAGTCCACCTTTATGGTCGAGATGACCGAGGTGGCCGAGATCCTGCGCAGCGCCACGCCCAACAGCCTTGTCATCCTCGACGAGATCGGCCGCGGCACCTCCACCTTTGACGGCATGAGCATCGCCCGCGCCGTCGTCGAGTACATCTGCGAGAAGATCGGCTGCAAAACGCTGTTCGCCACCCATTACCACGAGCTGACCGTCCTCGACGAGGACATCCCCGGCGTCAAAAACTACAACATCGCGGTCAAAAAGCGCGGGGACGACATCACGTTCCTGCGCCGCATCGTGCCCGGCCCGGCGGACGACAGCTACGGCATCGAGGTCGCCAAGCTCGCCGGCCTGCCCGAGAGCGTGACCAAACGCGCCCACGCCGTGCTGCAGGTGCTCGAGAAAAGCACGCCGGACGCGCGCGCCTCGGTGCAGTTGGATTTTGAGGCCGTCGAGGCGCTCAACCACCCCGACGTGCCGGCTGAGCTGCTGCAAAAGCTGGGGCAGACCGACATCGAGACCCTCACCCCGCTGGAAGCGCTCAACTTTTTGTACGAGCTCAAAAAGACGCTGCCGCGGTAAATCTTCGCCCGAAAGCAGGTGCATCCCATGGCCGAGATCCGCATCCTTGACAAGCACACCGCCGAGCTCATCGCCGCCGGCGAGGTGGTCGAGCGCCCTGCCTCGGTGGCCAAGGAGCTGCTGGAAAACGCCGTCGACGCCGGCGCCAAACAGATCACGCTCTCCATCCAGCGCGGCGGGGTGGGGGAGCTGCAGGTCACCGACAACGGCGCCGGCATCGAGGCGGAATCGGTCGAGAACGCGTTCGTCCGCCACGCCACCAGCAAGATCGCCGCCGCCGATGACCTCGCGCACATCCATACCCTCGGCTTCCGCGGCGAGGCGCTGGCCTCCATCGCCGGCGTCGCGCGCGTCGAGCTGCTGACGAGGGCCGAGCCGGACGAGTTCGCCACCCGCTTTTGCATCGAGGGCGGCGTGCCCACCCTGCGCGAGGCCGCGGCCCGCCCCACCGGCACCACCGTCACGGTGCGGGATCTCTTTTACAACACCCCCGCGCGCATGAAATTCCTCAAAAAGGACGCGAGCGAGGGCACGTTCGTCGGCGAGGTGGCGCTGCACACGGCGCTCTCCCACCCCGAGATCTCGTTCCGCTTCGTGCGCGACGGTCGGCAGCAGTTTTTGACCCCCGGCGACGGCGACCTGCGCAGCGCCGTCTATGCCGCCCTCGGGCGGGAGTTCGCGCGCGACCTGCTGCCCGTCGACGCGGCGGGCGGCGTATACCGCGTGCAGGGCCTCGTCACGCCGCCGCGCGCGGGGCGCGGCTCCCGCTCGGCGCAGTACTTTTATGTCAATGGCCGCTACGTCAAAAACCGCACGATGATGGCGGCGCTGGAAAACGCCTACAAGGGCACGCTGATGCAGGGGCGGTTCCCCGGCGCGGTGCTCATGCTCACGATGCCGGCGGAGCTCGTGGATGTCAACGTCCACCCGGCCAAGACCGAGGTGCGCTTTGCGCGCGAGAGCGACGTGTTCGACGCCGTCTACCGCGCGGTGCGCGCGGCGCTCGCGGCGCCGGGCAGCGGCGAGCAGCGCTTTGTGCTGAACACCGCCCCGGCCCCCGCCGCCCCCGCCGCGCCGCAGCCGCAAAAGCATTTCAACACCCTCACGGCAGCCGAATACCGCGCCCTCGGCAAGCTCACCGCCACGGTGACGGTGTCGGCGCCGTCAAAGGCGGGGAACGCCACGGCCTCCGGCTCCTCTCCGG
>CANRBN010000090.1 GCA_947628865.1 uncultured Gemmiger sp. | reverse complement strand
TAGCCCATATCCTTAAGCTTTTCGCCCAGCGTGCAGCGCACCGCGAGGTCGACCATCGGCACGCCGGTGACCTTGCTGATGTAGGGCACGGTGCGCGAGGAGCGGGGGTTGACCTCGATGACGTAGACCTTGCCGTTCTGCACCGCGTACTGCACGTTGACAAGGCCCACGACGTTCAGCTCGCGCGCAAAGCGGCCCGTATAATCGACGAGCGTATCGATGACCGCGGGCGGGAAATCGTACGGCGGATAGACGCAGATGGAATCGCCGGAGTGCACGCCGGTGCGCTCGATCTGCTCCATGATGCCGGGGACAAGGTAATCGGTGCCGTCGCAGATGGCATCGACCTCGCACTCGGTGCCGTAGATGTATTTGTCCATCAAAACGGGGTGGGACATATCGACGTGCGCGGTGATGACGCCCATGTACTCCTCGACATCGGCGGAGTTGCAGGCGACGATCATGTTCTGCCCGCCCAGCACATAGCTGGGTCGCATGAGCACGGGGTAGCCGACCTCCCGCGCGGCGGTGAGCGCCTCGTCGAGCGTATAGACGGTGCGGCCCTCGGGGCGCGGGATGCCGCAGCGCTCGAGCAGCGCGTCAAAGCGCTCGCGATCCTCGGCCTCGTCGATGGCGTCCGCCGGGGTGCCCAGGATGGGCAGGCCGATCTCGTCCATGTGTTTGGCCAGCTTGATGGCCGTCTGCCCGCCGAACTGCACGACGCAGGCGTCCGGCTTTTCGGTGGCGATGATGTGGTCGACGCTCTCAGGGTTCAGGGGGTCGAAGTAGAGGCGGTCGCCGGTGTCGAAATCCGTCGAGACGGTCTCGGGGTTGTTGTTGACCAGAATGGCCTCGCAGCCGTGCTTTTTGAGCGTCCAGACCGCATGCACCGAGCAGTAGTCGAACTCGATGCCCTGCCCGATGCGGATGGGCCCGGAGCCGAACACCAGCACCTTTTTGCGCGTTTTGTCGCCGCGCTCGGCGATGAACTGGGCGGCCTCGTTCTCCTCGTCCCAGGTGGAGTAGAAGTAGGGCGTGCGGGCGGCGAACTCGGCCGCGCAGGTATCGACCATCTTGAACCCGGCGCGCGCCGGCGCGCAGGGCAGCGCCTTGGCGCCCGACAGGCGCAGGATGGTCTTGTCCAAAAAGCCCAGCCTTTTGGCGGCCAGATAGCGCTCTTTCGTCAGGGGCTCACGCATCAGGCGGGTCTCGGCGTCGGCGAGGTTTTGCAGCTTGTCCAAAAACCACCAGTCGATCTTGGTGATCTCGTATATTTTACTGTGCGGCATGCCGCGCTTGAGGGCCTCATACACGACGAACGCGCGCTCGGCATCCTGCACGGCGAGACGCTCTGTGAGCTCGGCGTCGGTCAGGGCCTCGAGCCCGGGCAGCGTCATGGTATCAAGGCCCAGCTCGGTGGAGGAAACGGCCTTCATCATCGCGTGCTCAAAGCTGTTGCCGATGGCCATGACCTCGCCGGTGGCCATCATCTGGGTGCCGAGGGATTTGTCGGCATAGACGAACTTGTCGAACGGCCATTTGGGGTACTTGACGACGACGTAGTCGAGCGCCGGCTCAAAGCAGGCGCAGGTCTCGCCGGTGACCTCGTTCACGATCTCGTCGAGCGTATAGCCGAGGGCGATCTTGGTGGCGACCTTGGCGATGGGGTAGCCGGTGGCCTTGCTGGCCAGCGCCGACGAGCGCGACACGCGGGGGTTGACCTCGATGACGGCGTACTCAAAGCTGTCGGGCTTTAGGGCGAACTGGCAGTTGCAGCCGCCCTCGATGCCGAGCTCGGTGATGATGTCGAGCGCGGCGGTGCGCAGCATCTGGTACTCGTGGTCGGAGAGGGTCTGGCTGGGGGCGACGACGATGGAATCCCCGGTGTGGATGCCGACGGGGTCAAGGTTCTCCATGTTGCAGACGGTGATGACGTTTCCCTTGGAGTCCCGCATGACCTCGTACTCGATCTCTTTCCAGCCCGAGATGCACTTTTCGATGAGCACCTGGTGGATGGGCGAGAGGCGCAGGCCGTTCGTGCCGATCTCGCGCAGCTTTTCGGCGTCCTCGCAGATGCCGCCGCCGGTGCCGCCCATCGTGAACGCGGGCCGCACGATGACGGGGTAGCCGATGACCTCGGCAAAGGCGAGGGCGTCCTCCAGCTCCTCGACGACCTTGGACGGGATGACCGGCTGGTGCAGCTTTTCCATCGTATCTTTAAAAAGCTGGCGATCCTCGGCGCGGTCGATGGTGTCGGGGCGGCAGGCGAGCAGGCGCACGCCGCTGCGGTCGAGAAAGCCGCTGCGCGCGAGCTCCATGCTCAAATTCAGCCCCATCTGCCCGCCGAGGTTGGGCAGGATCGCGTCGGGCTTTTCCTTTTCGATGATGCGCTCGACGACCTCGGCGGTCAGCGGCTCGATGTAGACGTGGTCGGCGATGTCGGGGTCGGTCATGATGGTGGCGGGGTTGGAGTTGACGAGCACCGTCTCGACCCCCTCGGCCTTGAGGGCGCGGCAGGCCTGCGTGCCGGAATAGTCAAATTCCGCCGCCTGCCCGATGATGATGGGCCCCGAGCCGATGACCAGTACCTTGCGGATGCGCGGGTCTTTGGGCATGTCACCGCACCTCCTTTGCAGGGACTTCGGCTGTTTCGGCGGCCTCGGCGCGCTCCGGCGGCTGCGGCGTGCGGGCGGCCCTGGCGGCGCGCACATTGGCAAGGAAGCGGTCGAACAAAAACTCGGTATCGCGCGGGCCGCCGCTGGCCTCAGGGTGGAACTGGACGGTAAAGCAGTCCCACGCGGTATACACGACGCCCTCGCAGGTGCGGTCGTTGGCGTTCACATGGCTGACGGCGCCCATGGCGGCGGGCAGTGTATCGCCCAGCACGGCGTAGCCGTGGTTTTGGCTGGTGATGAACGTGCGCCCGGTGGCCAGCTCGGTGACGGGCTGGTTGGCGCCGCGGTGGCCGTATTTGAGCTTGGCGGTCCTTGCGCCGGCGGCCAGCGCCGTGAGCTGGTGGCCCAGGCAGATGCCGAACGCCGGGATGCCGGTATCGAGCATGCCGCGGATGTTTTGGATGATCTCGCCGTTCTCCGCCGGGTCGCCGGGGCCGTTCGAGAGCATGAGGCCGTCGGCGCCAAGGGCGGCCAGGTCGGCGGCGGTGGCGGTGCCGGGCAGCACCGTGACCCGGCAGCCGCGGCCCCGCAGGCAGCGCAGGATGTTCGCCTTGCAGCCGAGGTCGAGCAGGGCGATGTGCAGCGGCGCCTCGCCGTTTTTGGGCGGCGCGGCCTCGCCCGCGCTGCCGTACTCGCCCTGCCAGCCGGGCGCGGGGGGCTGGAGCGGGGCATAGGTCCTGGCGGCCTTGCCGGTGACGGCGGCCACGGCGCCGGTGACGGCGTAGGCGTTTACCTGCCGCATCAGCGCGGCCAGCTTTTCGGCGTTGGCGGCGCGGGAGGGGTCAAACTCGGTGGTGATGGCGCCGTTCATCACGCCGCTCTCGCGCAGCGTGCGGGTGAGCGCGCGCGTGTCGATGCCCTCGATGCCGACGGTGCCGTTCTCCTTTAAAAACGCGTCCAGCGTTTTCTCGCTCCGGAAGTTGCTGGGCGCCGTGCAGGCCTGCCGCACGATGTAGCCGCGCGCCCAGATCCTCCCGCTCTCACAGTCGGACCGGTTCATGCCGTAGTTGCCGATGAGCGGATAGGTCTGGGTGATGATCTGGCCGTAGTAGCTGGGGTCGGTCAGCGTCTCCTGAAAGCCGACCATGCCGGTGGCGAACACGACCTCGCCGACCGTGGTGCCGGCGCAGCCGACGCTTTGCCCGGCAAAGACCCTGCCGTTTGCTAAAATCAGATATGCCTGCATTGCTTCTTCCTTCACTGTTCAAGCTGTCAGGCCGGGCTCTCTTGGCAAGAGCACACGGTCACAGCGTTTGCTTCGCCTGCTGCCGCATCTTGCGGCTGCCCAGATGCACGAGCGGCAGCCCGCCCTCCCTGCACAGGGGGCAGTCCTCCGCCGGGTAATTGGGCAGGTCGAGCTTGACGGCGCTGGCCAAAATGGGGATGGGGGACGGCGCCTCGGGGCGGGTGCGGTCGACGACGCAGCAGATGCCAAGGCAGACGCCGCCGGCGTCCTCGATGGCCTTTTTGGTCTCGAGGCTCGAGATGCCGGTGGTGACGACATCCTCGGCGATGATGCAGCGCTCGCCGGGCCGGATGGCAAAGCGCTTGAGCGTCATCACATTGTCGACACGCTCGGTAAAGATGGCGCGCTTGCCCAGCTGGCGGCCCAGCTCATAGGCGTAGACGATGCCGCCCATCGCGGGGCCGACGATGACGTCGGCCTCACAGGCCCTGAGCGCCTCGGCCACCGGGGCCATGACCTCGGCGCATTTGGCCGGGTACTGCTGCAAAAAGGCCATCTGGCAGTAGGCGCCGGAGTGGCGCCCCGACGAGAGCAGAAAATGCCCCTCTAAAAAGGCTTCGCATTCTTTCAACACTTCCAGTGCGGGTCTTGCCATCGTGTGTTCCCTCCTGTTTTGTATCGGTCAGCCGCGGGCGGCGCCGCGGGCCTCGTCCACGGTTTGGAAGCCGAGCCTGTCGAGCCATGCCTCGAGCTCCTCGGCCACCGTCTGCATGGCGCGCGGGTCGGCGAAGCTGGCGGCGCCCACCTGCACGGCGGCGGCGCCGGCCATGATGAACTCGAGCGCGTCGCGCCCGGTGGCGATGCCGCCCAGCCCCACGACCGGGATGCGCACCGCCCCCGCCGCCTGCCAGACCATGCGCAGCGCGATGGGCCGGATGGCGGGGCCGGAGAGCCCGGCAAAGACATTGTCAAACACCGGGCGGCGTTTATAGACGTCGATGGCGCAGCCCTGGAACGTGTTGACAAGGCTGATGGCATCGGCCCCGGCGGCCTCGACGGCGCGGCACATGTCGGGGATGTTCTCGGCCTGTGGGCTCAGCTTGACCATCAGCGGCTTTTGGCAGACCCGGCGCACCATCGCGGTCACGGTGCCCGCGGCCTCGGCCCGCACGCCGTAGGCCATGCCGCCGGCTCTCACGTTGGGGCAGCTGATGTTGAGCTCGATGATATCGACGCCGCTCGCATCCAAAAGGCGCGCGCCCTCGACGTATTCGTCCTCATCGTGGCCGCCGAGGTTGGCGATGACGGCGATGCCGTACCGTTGCTTGAGGGCGAGCATTTTGGGCAGCTCGACGGCGATGAAATGCTCGACGCCGGGGTTTTGCAGCCCGATGGAGTTCATCAGGCCGGCGGGCGTCTCGTACAGGCGCTCGCCCTCGTTGCCGAACTGGCCGTGCAGCGTGAGGCCCTTGCCGCAGATGCCGCCGACCCTGGTGTAATCGACGAACGGCTCGTACTCGGGGCCGTAGCCGGCGGTGCCGGAGGCGCCCAGCACGGGGCTGTTGAGCGGGATGCCGAGCAGGCTGGTCTTGAGGTCAGCCACGGTCAAAACACCTCCCCCGCGAAAAACACCGGCCCGTCCTTGCAGACGGCCCTGGGCCCGTTGGCCGTGCGGATGGTGCAGCCAAGGCAGGCGCCGAGACCGCAGGCCATGCGCTTTTCAAGGCTGACAAGGCAGGGCGTGCCCGCCGCCTTGCATTTGGCGGCGACGGCCCTGAGCATCGGCTCGGGGCCGCAGGCGAGCACGATGCCGTATGCCGCCGGCTCGAGCAGATCGGTGACAAGGCCGCGGTGGCCGGCGGCGCCGGAATCGGTGGCAAGGGCGGTGCGGCCCGCAAACGGCGCGAAGGCGTCAAGGCCGTAGGGCTCGTCCCGAAAGCCGGCGAAAAAGTCCGGCGCTTTGCCCGCCGCGTGCAGGCGGCGGCAGAGGTAGAGCAGCGGCGCCGTGCCGATGCCGCCGCCCACCACGGCGACGGGCCTGTCCCCCGCCGTTTGCAGCACGTCGGGCAGGGCAAAGCCGTTGCCCAGGGGCCCCGTGAGGGTGAGGGGCCACCCCGCCTCGAGGGCCGCCAGGCGCTGCGTGCCGGCGCCCTTGATCTGGAAGAGGAAGCGGCGCGTGCCGGCATCGGCATCGTGCAGGCTGATCGGGCGGCTCAAAAACGGGCCCTCGCCGCCCTGCCACGCGCGCAGCATGTAGAACTGGCCGGGCAGGGCCCCCGCCGGGCCGCCCGCCACCGTCAGGCGCACGATATCGGGGGCGAGGCGCTCGCTGCCGAGCACCGCCGCCTGCTCCCACTTACAGCTTTGCACATTCATGCCGGATATCCTCTCTCATGCGCACGCACTCGTTGCGGGCGGCCTCGGCGAAATCGACGCCGGGCTGCTTTTTCCACGCGAGCAAAATGCCGCGGCTGCTGTTCACAACGCCGCCGTTGCCATCATTCAGGTAGAGCGCGATGTCCGACGCTTTGCCGCCCTGCGCGCCGTAGCCGGGGATGAGGAAAAACGTGTGCGGGTAGGCGGCGCGGATGGCGGCGGCCTCCTCGGCGTGGGTGCCGCCGATGACGAGGCCCACGCTGGAATAGCCGCTTTCGCCCCTGTACGCCTCGCCCAGCGCGGCGAGGCTGTCGCCCACGAGGTCATAGACATGGCGCCCGTCGGAAAGGGTCTGGTACTCAAAGTCCCTGGCGCCGGGGTTGGAGGTGCGGCAGAGCACGAACACGCCCTTGCCCCGCGCTTCGCAGTAGGGCAGATAGGGCGCGATGGAATCCAGCCCCATGTAGGGCGCCAGCGTGATGATATCGGCCTCCAGCTCGCCGGTAAAATGCGCTTTGGCGTACATTTCGGCGGTCTTGGCGATGTCGCCGCGCTTGATGTCGGCGATCACGGGGATGCCGGCCGAGCGCACCATGCGCAGCGTCTCGGCGTAGGCGCGCAGGCCGTCCAGGCCCAGCGCCTCGTAGTAGGCGATCTGCACCTTATAGCAGCCGGCCACGTCCTTTGTGGCCTCGAACAGCGCCCGGTTGTAGGCGAGCAGGTTCTCCCCCGCCGTTTTGGCCGTGTCGAGCGCCGGATCGGGCAGGTAGGAGAGCTCGGTATCGAGCCCCACGCACACGGGGCCGCGCGCGGCGACGGCGGCGTACAGCCTGTCCATATTGGTCTGCATATCGTTCCCTCCGTTCACAGTGTGTCGGCCCGCCATGTGACGCGCCCGCCCTTGACGGTCAGCATCACGCGGCCATAGAGCTTTTCGCCGTCGTAGGGGCAATTCCTGCTCTTGGAATGCAGCCCGGCGGCCTCCACCGTGTAAAGGCGGTCAAGGTCGACGAGCACGATGTCGGCGTCATACCCGGGCGCGAGCTGGCCCTTGCGCGCGTCGAGCCCCAGCACCTGCGCGGGGCCGCTGCTCATCAAAAAGCTCAGATGCTCGAGCGGCAGGCCCTCCATGCGGCAGAG
>CANRBN010000089.1 GCA_947628865.1 uncultured Gemmiger sp. | reverse complement strand
GCCCGCGCGTACAGCGCGAGCGCGGCTGCCGGGTCGTTGAGCAGCGCGGCGCCCAGCAGCCACCAGCCGCGGCGGGCCGCCGTGGCCTGCCAAAAGGCCGGCAGCGACGCCGCGCACACGGCCAGGGCGGCAAGCCCGGCCCACAGCCGGCGCAGCGCGCGGCGCCCCCTGCCCATATCCCGCACCCCCTCGCATCCGACCGGTCCTTGGTATCGGTATGCGGCGGCGGCGGGAAAAATTCATAATTTACCTCTTGCGCCGGCGCGGCGCAGCGTCTACAATAAAGGAAAACAGGAATGCAAAAGGGGGCGGCGCCTGTGCCCAAAAGCCCGTGGCTGAACAAGAGACCCGAGACCGTGGCCGACTGGCTCGGCATCGTGTTCGCAAGCGTGCTGTTCTTCCTTGTGCTGAGCAATCTCGGCGTGTTTGCGGGCTGGGGGAGCACGCTGCTGGGGTATCTTTCGCCCTTTGCGGGCGGTGTGGTCATCGCCTACATCCTCGACCCGGTCGTCGAGTATTTCCAGGCGGAGCTCATGCACGGGCGCAAAAGCCTGCGCTGGCTGAGCATCCTGCTCGCCTGCCTGGCGGCCGCCGCGCTGCTGGCCGCGCTCGTCTGGCTCGTGGTGCCGCAGGTCGGCGCCAGCTTTACCCAGCTGTTCAACGCCGTGCCCGGCTACATCGCCGGCGTGCAGGATCTGCTCGCCACCTACGGCGACCGGTTCGGCCTGGCCGCCGTCATCAACGAGTTTTTGCAGGATTACCGCCAGCTGATGAGCAGCACCTATGAGATGATCACCGCCATGGCGCCCACCGTGATGGACTACCTTGGCAGCGTGACCAGCAACTTCATCGGCGTGCTCACGGCGCTGGCCAGCAGCATCTACATGCTGGCGGACAAGGAGCGCCTGCTGCGCCAGCTGCGCACGCTGGCCCACGCCTTCCTGCCGCCGCGCGTGGCGCACAACGTGCTGCGCATCTGCGGGCACGCCAACACCAATTTCTCCGGCTTCTTCATCGGCAAAATGGTCGACTCGCTCATCATCGGCGTGCTCACCTTTATCTGCATGCTCATCCTGCGGCTGGATTTCGCGCCGCTCATCAGCGTGGTGATCGGCATCACCAACATCATCCCGGTGTTCGGGCCGTTCATCGGCGCGGTGCCGTCGGTCATCATCCTGCTCTTCGTCGACCCGCTGCAGGCGCTCGTGTTTTTGGTGCTCATCATCGTCATCCAGCAGCTGGACGGCAACGTCATCGGCCCCAAGATCCTGGGCCAGAGCATCGGCATCTCGGCGCTGTGGGTGCTGTTCGCCATCGTGCTCGGCGGCAACATGCTGGGCGTCGTCGGCATGGTGCTGGGCGTGCCGGTGTTCGCCACGCTCTACGGCCTCGTGCGCGAGGCGGTGGACTGGTGCCTGCTGCGCCGCGGCATCGACGCCGAGGGCAAGCCCCTGCCGGACGTGCCGGAAAACATCGACGAATGGACCATCCGCAACTGAACCTCGGCCAGGAAAAGCGCCCCCGCTGTTCGGCGGGGGCGCAAAAAGTTCCTCTTGACACCGCCGCTTTAAAGTGCTACACTGGCCCTGACAAAAGGCAATGAACGGGAAAAGTACCCCCCTGGCGCCGCACAGAGAGCCGGGCACACGCTGCGAGCCGGGCCGGAGGACGGGGGCGAAAGAACACCCGCGAGCCGCAAACTGAACGCTTTGCAAAAAGCCGGTAGGGGCGCCGCAGGCCGCGCGTTACAGCGGCAGCGTTTCAAAGGTGAACGCGTATCGAAAAGTGACCGCAGGCTTTGTTCCGCCGCGCGGTAATTCAGGTGGCACCGCGGAGCGGCAGGCAGCGCTTCGCCCTGAGAGCAGGGCGAAAGGGGCTGCCTGTTTTTTTGCACCCTTTTGCCGAAGCAAAAGGGGAGTGCTGCAAAATGTGTTGTATTCTGGGCTATGCCGGCCACGACCTGCCGGCGCAGGCGTTCACGGAGCATCTGCTGTGCGCGGCCAGCCGCGGGCCGGATGCCCACCGCGTCGAAAAGACCGAGTTCGGCCTCCTGGGCTTTGCGCGCCTGTCCATCATGGGGCTGACGCCCGCCGGCATGCAGCCGTTTTTCCGCGGGGCGGACTGCGTCGCGTGCAACGGCGAGCTGTACGGCTTCCGGGCCGAAAAAAAGCGCCTCGAGGCCGAGGGCTATACGTTCAACTCCAACTCGGACTGCGAGATCATCCTGCCGCTCTACTACAAATACGGCCTTGAGATGTTCAGCCACCTCGACGCCGAGTTCGCCATGATCCTTTACGACAGCCGCCGCAAATGGCTCATCGCCGCGCGCGACCCCATCGGCATCCGGCCGCTGTTCTACGGCTACAGCCGCTCGGGGCACATCGCCTTCGCCTCCGAGGCAAAAAACCTCGTCGGCCTCGTCGAAAAGATCTACCCGTTCCCCGTCGGCAGCTACTACTGCAACGGCAAATTCGTGCGCTACTGCGACATTGCCGACGTGCCCGCCCCGCACGGCGACGACCTGCCCGCCATCTTTGACAACATCCGCGAAAAGCTCATCGCCGGCGTCGAAAAGCGCCTCGATGCCGACACGCCCGTCGGCTTCCTGCTTTCCGGCGGGCTCGATTCCAGCCTTGTGTGCGCCATCGCGGCGCGCAGGCTCGGCAAGCCCATCCGCACGTTCGCCATCGGCATGGACACCGACGCCATCGACCTCAAATACGCGCGGCAGGTCGCCGACTACCTGGGCGCCGACCACACCGAGGTCATCATCGACCGCGATACGGTGCTCGGCGCGCTGGAAAAGGTCGTGTCCGTGCTGGGCACCTGGGACATCACGACCATCCGGGCCTCGGTGGGCATGTATCTCGTCTGCCAATACATCCACGAGCACACCGATATCCGCGTGCTGCTCACGGGGGAGATCTCCGACGAGCTGTTCGGCTATAAATACACCGACTACGCCCCCACCGCCGCGGCGTTTCAGGCCGAGAGCCAGAAGCGCGTGCGGGAGCTCTACATGTACGACGTGCTGCGCGCCGACCGCTGCATCAGCGCCAACAGCCTCGAGGCGCGCGTGCCGTTCGGCGACCTCGACTTCGTGCGCTACGTCATGGCCATCGACCCGGCCAAAAAGCTCAACACCTACGGCAAGGGCAAGTACCTGCTGCGCAAGGCGTTCGAGGCGGGCGGCTGGCTGCCCGAGAGCATCCTCTGGCGCGAGAAAGCGGCCTTCTCCGACGCCGTCGGCCACTCGATGGTGGACGACATCAAGCAGTATGCCGAGACGCTGTACACCGACGCCGAGCTCGCCGAGAAAGCGAAAAAAACGCCTTACTGCGCGCCTTATACCAAGGAGAGCCTGCTCTACCGCGAGCTGTTTGAAAAATACTACCCCGGGCAGGGCGGCATGATCGTCGATTACTGGATGCCCAACCGCGCCTGGCCCGGCTGCGACGTCGACGACCCCAGCGCCCGCGTGCTGCAAAACTACGGCGATTCCGGCAAATAAATGCAAAAAGGGGTCTTGCGCACGGCGAAAACGGGCCGCACATGCGCGGCCCCTGCGGAAGACCCGCGAACCGTCTGCGGGGGCCGCATTGCAGAACGCCCCGCGGGCGCAAGACCTGTTCGCCGTCTCTACGGCGTGCGCCCCTGCCGCGCCGCGCGGCTGTACCTGCACCCGCAGTAATCCTGCCGGTACAGCCCGTATTCCGCGCTCAATGCCAAGCTGCGCTTGTACCCGTCCTTTTTGCGGAACTCGCTCGGCAGCCAGCGCACGCCGTACTGCGCGGCCAGCGCCTCGCCGATGTCGTTGAGCCGCACGGGATCCTTCTGCGGGCTGATGGACAGCGTCGAGCAGAACCACGCAAAGCCATGCGCCGCCGCATACTGCGCGGCCCGCGTCAGGCGCAGGCGGTAGCAGGCCGTGCAGCGCGCGCCGCGCTCCGGCTCGCGTTCAAGGCCGGCGGCCGCGGCGTCAAATTCCGCCGGGTCATAGGGCTCCTCCACCACGCGGACGCCCTGCGCCGCCCAGCCGGCGTCGCGCACGAAGCGCTCGAGCTCGGCCTCCCGGCGGCGGTATTCCCCGGGCGGGTCGATGTTGGGGTTGTAGTAGAGCACCGTCACGGCAAAATGCGCCGCCAGCCGCTCGAGCACCGCGCTCGAGCAGGGCGCGCAGCAGGCGTGCAGCAGCAGCGCCGGGCGCTCGCCCGCGCCGGCCAGCCGCGCGAGCACCGCTTCCATCTCGCGCTCATAATTCACACGGTTCGCCATGATGTGCCTCCCGCCGTCAGCTTTGCTCCAGTATACACGCCCTGTGTGCTTTTTGCAAATCCTTTCGCAAAAAGGCCGCTGCCCCCGCCCTCTGGTCAAACGCCGCGGGATGTGCTATACTGCCCACAGAACACTCGAAAGGGGGCCGCGCCTGTGCCCGGCCAGAACATCCGCCGCAAGGTCAACATCATCGGCCACCAGAACCCCGATACCGACTCCATCTGCTCGGCCATCGCCTACGCCTGGCTCAAAAACCAGTCGGAGCCCGGCCTGTACGAGGCGCGCCGCGCCGGCCAGGTCAGCCGCGAGACCGAGTTCGTGCTCGGGCATTTCGGCGTCGAGCCGCCGCGGCTTTGCACCGACGTCAGCCCCCAGATCAAGGACATCGACATCCGCGAGCAGCCCGGCATCGACGCCGAGATGAGCCTGCGCGCCGCCTGGCAGCGCATGCGCGAGCAGGAGATCGACACGCTCTGCATCGTGGACGCGCACGATGAGCTCAAGGGCCTCATCGCCGTCAAGGACATCGCCAACGCCAGCATGGATCTGTTCGACCGCGGCGTGCTGGCGGCTGCCGGCACCAGCTGCCGCAATCTGCTCGAGACGCTCGAGGCCGAGCTGGTCATCGGGGACGAAAACACCCGCTTTACCCGCGGCAGCATCCACATCGGCACCACGCCGGAGGCGATGGAGGCGGCGCTACAGGCGGGGGACATCGTGCTCGCCAACCGCTACGAGACCCAGACCTGCGCGCTGGAATGCGGCGCCGGCTGCCTCATCGTGTGCAACGGCGCCGAGGTGCCGCGCACCGTGCGCGCCCGCGCAGCCGAGAAGGGCTGCCTTGTGCTGGCCACCAGGCTCGATACCTACGCCGCCGCGCGCCTTGTCAGCACCGCGGCGCCGGTGCGCCATTTCATGATCACCGACGGCATCCTCAAGTTCAGCGTCAACACCTCCATCGAGGACGCCAGCAAGGTCATGGCCAAGGTGCGCCACCGCTACTTCCCCGTGCTGGACGCCGAGGGCCGGTACTGCGGCGTCGTCAGCCGGCGCAACCTGCTCAACCTGCACCGCAAGCAGATCATCCTCGTCGACCACAACGAGCGCAGCCAGGCCGTCGAGGGCCTTGAGCAGGCCGAGATCCTCGAGATCATCGACCATCACCGCATCGGCGACCTCGAGACCAGCGGCCCGGTGTTTTTCCGCAACGTGCCGGTGGGCTGCACCGCCACCATCCTGTACGGCATCTTTCAAGAACAGGGCGTCACGCCGCCAAGGGCCATCGCCGGGCTGCTGCTCTCGGCCATTTTGAGCGATACGCTGATGTTCCGCTCGCCCACCTCGACCCCGCTCGACGAGGCCGCCGCCAAAGAGCTGGCCGCGCTGGCGGGGGAGGATATCCCCGCCTACGCCCAGCAGATGTTTGAGGCCGGCGGCGACCTGACCGGCAAGACCGCCGAGGACGTGTTCTTCACCGATTTCAAGGTGTTCAGCCGCGGCGACGTCAAATTCGGCGTCGGCCAGTCCAGCTACATGACGCGCAAGAACCGGCAGGCGGCCGAGGCGCTCATCGCCCCGTATCTGCCGCAGGCGCTGGCGCAGGCCGGCGTGCCGATGGTGTTCTACATGTTCACCGACGTGCAGGCCCAAAGCACCGACCTGATGTGCTGCGGCACCGGGGCCGAGGCCATCGTGCGCGAGACCTTTGATACCGAGTTCGCCGGCGGCAAGGCGCTGCTCAAGGGCATCGTGAGCCGCAAAAAGCAGTTCATCCCCGCCCTGATGGCCGCCTTGCAGGCAAAAACGTAGGTATATGACGAGTGAACGCCAGGCTCCTGCCGTTCATATGCAGCGCTATCACGCTGAGAAATCAAATCGGCATGACCGGTAAAGCCGAAGAGGAATATTATGACAATAAAGAGAAAATACAATAGCTTGGACATCACCAAACTGATCATGGCGACCGTTGTGATTGGCATTCATACGAAACCATTTATAAATTGCAGCAGTGAACTCGTTCAAAATGTGTGGGCCATGGTTTCCGGCTGTGCGGTACCTTTTTTCTTTTTGGCGACGGGGTATCTGTTGGCGGTCAAGTTCAAAGAACCTTGGGGCGCACCGGATAATACAGCCGTTATCGTGGCATATATCAGTAAAGTAGTAAAGCTCTATACGGTCTGGTCGGCCATATATCTGCCGCTGGCAATCGCTGATTATGTAAAAGAAAAGAGAACGCTATTATATAGTATCTTTCACTATTTCCGCGGCTTTTTTCTGGTTGGAGAACATCATAATTCATGGATGCTTTGGTACCTCCTTTCAACGATTTATGCATTGCTTTTTGTGCTGGTATTCATAAGGCTCCGCCTCCCATTTAGAGCGGTGCTGTTGGGCGGAGCTCTGATTATGGTTGTCAGCATTGCTTTGGACAGCCTTGTCGCTTGGGAGGGTTATAAGCCGACGGTATTGTATGGGCTGAAAATGCTTATTCAGCTCACGATTGCAAATGGCCGTATCCTGCAGGGCGCATTTTACATCCCGTGGGGGATGGTGCTGGCCCGGAAAAAGCTGCCGCTGTGGGCAAATTGCACCATATTCTTGCTGGCCTTTACGGGGGGGGGTATAACGGATAGAGCGGAAGCAAGAGCGGGCTTAATAGCCGTTTGCAGCATTGCTCTGTTTGGCATTGTGGAGCAGATAAAACTGAAAGACAGCGCAGCTTTCCCGGTGATGCGGAAAATGAGTACAGTCCTGTATTTTACCCACCTGTATGTATGGACTTTTTACTATATAGTAGTCTATGGGGAAACGACCTATGGTCCGGACTGCTTTTTTGCGGTGACAGGGATTTGTATCACCATTGCACTGCTCTACACGGCAATAAAGGGAAATACCAAACAGAAGAACGTAAATTTACAAAAAACTGTAGGTTTGTCTAACATATTGGACCGTCTTTTGCAGGAAGTCTGCGGAGGAATAGGTATTTTGCTCCGGATAAGCCCCGAGATAGCGTAAGCGGGAATACTCGTCTATCGCGGTATACTGGAAAAGCCTTTCTTCGGGATTGGCAAGACAGCGCAGCGGTACGACCTTGACGTCGATCTGTACCCGCTGGCCGGGGTGATCCATCTGCTCATAAGGCTTTGACTTTCTTCTTTCCTGCTTCTTTGGCGGCGGGAACATCCCCAGCCTGCGCATGACCCGGAACAGGCTTTCGGGGCAGCGGGTATAGCCTCTTTTGCGCAGCCTGCACCAGAGCTCGATCATGCCAAGGTTTGGATCTCTGCGGCGCATACGCCGGAT
>CANRBN010000088.1 GCA_947628865.1 uncultured Gemmiger sp. | reverse complement strand
ATGTAGGGCATCATGGCGTCAAAGGTCGTCACGCCGGCCAGCACGCCGTCCACGCCCTTGACGTAGGTGGTGATGACATTGTCGGTGATGGACATGCCCTGGTTGCCCCACTCCTCGCGCATGATGTGGGTCATCAGGCCCTTGTTGCCGCCCGACCAGATGCAGCCCCAGCGGGTATAGGCGGTCATCACGCCGTTGGCGTGGCCGTCCTCAAACGGAGCCTGGAACGCCTTCAGGTAGATCTCACGCGCCGCCTGCTCGTTGAGCCAGACGCCAAGCCCGATGCGATCCTGCTCGGAGTCGTTGAGGGCAAAATGCTTCATCACGACGTCGACGCCGCGCTCCTGCATGGCGAGCACCTCCTGCGCCGACATCTTGCCGGCGAGGAACCCGTCCTCGGAATAATACTCAAAGTTGCGTCCGCCGTAGGGTGTGCGGTGGGTGTTGTTGCCGGGGCCGTACAGGCAGACGATATCGGCCTGCAGGCAGTTGTTGGCGATGACACGCCCGATCTCGTACATGAGCTCGGTGTTGAACGTGGCGGCCATCACGTCCTCGGAGGTGAAAGCCGTTGCCTTGAGCTGGGTGGCGGCGGAGCCGAGCAGCGCGGCGGTCAGGCCCTGCGGGCCGTTCTCGTCACGGGTGCCGGGCGCCTCGATGCTCTTGGCCGGCATGCGCCAGTGGAACGAATCGCCGATCAGGGCGACCATCTCGTCAAAGGTCAACTGATCGAGCAGGGTGTCCCAGTCGGGGTCGTCGTAGCTCTTGCCGATCATATCGACGAGCTTTAAGCCATTGTCGCGTCCCATCGCGGGCAGGGGCCGGGCCTCATAGTCAGCCGGGTCATACTGGGTCTCCTGCAGGTCGGCGATGAGCGTCTCGTTCAAGACGAATTTGATGGTCTCCTTGGGGAACGTGCCCTCCCAGTTGGAGCGGGACAGCCACACGACCTCCTGGTCGATGCCCTCGTAGAGGTTCGGGTCGGCGTTCGAAAGGCGGTTGACGATGGCGGTTCCGTTTTTGGAGGTAGAATAGGTCGTGGTATCGAGCTTCGCCTCGTTCCAGGTGTAGACGAGCGCTTCGTCGCCGGCGTCGGTCATGCCGTCGGCTTTCGTGTAGCCCTTTGCGGCCAGGATGTTGTTGGCGGCCGCGTGCGCGTCGGGAGCGGCGGTCAGGTAGTAGTCGCCCGCGTCGAGGATGTAGGTGCCGGCGCCGTAGGTATCATAGCTGGCGATATCGCGCCTGTCGACGGTGATGCTGACGGTCTCGGACTTGCCAGGCTCGATGAGCCCGGTCTTGGCAAAGCCGACGAGCGCCACGGACGATTTCTCCACGCCGTTTTGCCTGTCATAGTCGGTATAGGGGCTCTGCACATAGACCTGCACGGCGTTCTTGCCGGCCATGGCGCCGGTGTTTTTGACCGTCACGCGCACGGTGTAGGCGTCGTCCGCGGGGCTGTAGTTCACGCCCAGGTCACTGTATTCGAACGTCGTGTAGGAAAGCCCGTAGCCGAACGGGAACGCCACGGTGTTCGCATAGTCAAAGCTGCCGGCGTTGCCGGTGCCCATGACCGTGTCCTCATAGCGGGTCTCATAATAGCGGTAGCCGACGTAGATGCCCTCCTGGTAGACCATGTAGGTCTTGGCCGCGTCGGGGATGACTCCCTTCGCATAGCCCTCGTAGACGGTGGGCGTAAAGTTCCACATCGCGGGGGCCGAGAAGTTGTCATAGGCATAGGTATCGACGAGAGAGCCGCTCGGGTTGATGTCGCCGGCCAGGATCTCGGCCACGGCGTTGATGCCGGAGATGCCCACATCGCCGATCCACAGGCAGGCGTCGATGTCATAGGCGCTGTCCTTGAGGAAATCGACCTGCAAGGCGTTCGCCGAGTTGATGAGCACGACGACCTTTTGCACCTTGCCGTCCTTTTTCAGGCCCGTCACGCCGGCCAGCAGGTCTTTTTCGTCCTGGTTGAGGACGAGATAGTTGCTCTCGCCGGCAAAGGCGAGGTCGGCGCCCTCGCCGCCGACGCGGGAGAACACGACGATGGCGGCGTCGCCGTACTCGGCAACGCTTGCAAGCGTCGCATCGTCATAGAGGCTCCACGGCGCCTCGGCGGCGGTGGCGCTCTCGGTGGCGATCATACCGGCGGCCTTGCGCTGGTAATCCTTGCCGGGGCCGCTCACATAGAAATCCCACAGCGTCGGATTGACGGAAAAGCCCGTTTTTTCCAGCGCCGTGCGCAGGTTGTCGGCGGTGGAGGCGTCGATGTTGCCGGAGCCGGTGCCGCCGTAGACGAGGTTGACGGAGGAGGTCGAGAAGCAGCTGACCGCCGCGCCCTTTGCGAGCGGCAGGGCCTTGTTTTCATTGACGAGCAGGGCCGCGCCCTCACCCTCGACCTGCTGGGTGAGCGTCAAGCCATACTCGATCATTTCTTCCGGTGTGGCGAATTCGGTCTTGAAATACTGGGCGTTGGGATCCTCGTTCTCCAGCTGCCAGAACGTGCCGCCGACAAAGGCGGCGACGGTGTTGTCGAACATGCCGAGCACGAGGTTGAGCGGGATAAACACGACAGCCAGCACAAGGCTGATGATGCACAGTGTTTTCCACAGGGTGACATTCTTGCGTTTCGCGCGCTTGTATTCCTTGCGCAGACGTTTCCTTTCCTGCTTGTCCATGGGGTACTCCTTTGGTGGGTAGTGGGGTGGGGGAACGGTCTATCGCAAACCGGGTCTGTCACACCCAGTTTTTGCCTTTGCCTTCGCCTTTCTTTAAAATGTAGTCGGGGTTCGGGGTGTCGACATGGCGGATCACGCCCTCGTCGTGCAGCTCGCCCGCCTTGGCCTCGAGCTTGACCTCGCCGTTCAGCGGCACCGTGAACGTGAACACATGGCTGCCGCTCTGCTCGGCGATCTTCTTGCCGTTGGCGTAAAGCGTCACGCTCGGCTGGTTGGAATACACCTTGACCTGCGTTTCATTCTCGCAGCGGTCGACATAGCGCTTGCCGCACAGATGCACGAACGGCTCGTCGCTCCACCAGGCCTTATAGAGGTAGAAGCTGTCCTTTTTGATCTTGCGGTCAAAGGTGACAAGGCCCTTGTGGTTCATGCCCGGCTCGCCGCCCTGGTCACGCGCGTCGGCGGCAAAATCAAACATGTTCCACACATGCGTCGCCCACATGAAAGGCCGCTTGTCAAAGCATTTGAGCAGGTACTCGTGGTAAACGCACTGGTATTCCTCGGTCTGATCCTCGCGTTTGGGGTGGCTGGAATGCAGGTTCGTCATCGCCTCGCAGCCATACTCGGAATAGCCCAGCGCGCGCTTCGGGTACACAAGGTGGAAGAAATCGATCCACAGGTCGTTGAGGAACAGCCCCGGCACATACCAGCCAAGATAGAGGTTCCAGCTCACCACGTCGGTCAGATGGGCGACGGGATTGAACGGCCCGCACATCGCGTAGCAGGCCAGGGTGGTAAAGCGGGTCTTGTCAAGGGCATGGTACAGGTCGTTGAGCTCGCGGTGGTTGTCCATCATGTCCTTTTTGTCCTTGGTCGAGATGGTGATCTCGTTGGAGACGCCCCAGCACACGATGGATGCGTGGTTGTAGTTCTGGATGACCAGCTCGGTGGCCTGACTGATGGTGTTGTCGCGGCCCTTGGGCATATGCTCGGAGATGTAGGGGATCTCGGCCCACACGACCATGCCGGCCTCGTCGCACAGGTCGTAGAAATACTGGTCGTGCTGGTAGTGTGCCAGGCGTACGGTGTTGCAGCCCATCTCCTTGATGAGTGCCATATCCTCGTCGTGGTGTTCTTTCGTCAGCGCGTTGCCGATGCCCTTGCGATCCTGATGGCGTGAAACGCCGCGCAGCGGGTAGGCGCGCCCGTTGAGGAAAAAGCCCTTCTGCGGGTCAACGTAGAACTCACGCACGCCGAAGCGGGACGAGACCTCGTCCACAGCCTTGCCATCGACATATAAAGTGGCTACGCAGGTATAAAGGTACGGGTCTTTTACGCCGTCCCAGCGGTGGGCGTTTTGCAGCGTAAAGGTTTCGTCATAGCCGGTGCCGGCGGCGACCTCTTTGCCCTCGGCGTCCAACAGCTTGATGTTGACCTCGCCCTGGCCGGTCACCCAGGTCGTCACGCGTACTTCCGCGTCCTTGCCCTTGGGCGTGGCGGTGATGCGCAGGCCGTTGCCGCCAAAGTAATTGAGCTGGAAATGGTTCCTGTCGACCACCAGCAGCGTCACATCGCGGTAGATGCCGCCGTAGAACGTAAAATCCGCTTTCTGCGGGTAGACGTGTCCGTTGACCGAGTTGTCAACGGACACGGTCAACTGGTTCGTTTTCATTATATAGCCGGTGATGTCGACACGGAAAGTGGAATAGCCGCCGTCGTGGTGCAGGAATTTTTTGCCGTTGAGTATCACATCCGCCGAGGCATTGACGCCGTCGAACTGCAGCCAGACCTGCTGGACGTTGATGTCAAATTTGGGCGCCGTGAACGTGACCTCATAGGTGCAGGTGCCGCGCCAGTAGTCGTTGCCGCCGTCCTGGCCGTCGATGGCGTTCCAGGTATGGGGGATGGTCACGGGCACCGTTTTTTTGTCGGGGCCGGTGAATTGCCAGTCCAGCTTATTGAGGTTTATGCGGGTACGTTCCATAGTCAGCAGTCCTTTCCAATGGCGGATTTTGGTACATAAATAAAACCAGACCCAGACGTTTCTGCGCTTGGGCTGCCTGCGGGGGATGGTTCAATTGTCACATTTGCTGAAACACGTTCAACAAATGTGATTTACTCTTGGTTATATTTTAACAGATGCGAAGCAGATTTGCAACCCCCAAAAGCGCGCGTATCTCATCAAACAGCTTTTTGATCAAACAAATCATAGCCCTCACACAGACGCGGGATCCTGTGCGGGGGCTTTTGTTTTGTGCGGAAGTTTTCCTGCGGGATGGCCGCAAAACAAGGCGAGACGGCGGTACAATGACAACACATTGCCGCAAAGGCGAAACCTTTAAGGGGGCTTCCTGACATGTTCACAAATCCAAACCGCCGCATTACAAACGAGAGAATCGACCGCTTCAGAGCCTGGCTTCTGCGCGAGGAGCGCGCGCCGGCCACCGTCGAAAAATATTTGCACGACCTGCGCGCGTTCTCTGCTTGGCTGCAAGGCCGCCCCGCCAGCAAGGAACTGACATCTGCGTGGAAAGCAAACCTTGTGGAGCAGGGATTGGCGCCATCCACCATCAATAGCAAGCTGGCGGCGCTGCACAGCTTTTTTGGCTACATGGGCTGGCCGGACTGCCGCGTCAAGTTTCTGCGCATCCAGCGGCGCGTGTTCCGCAGCAAGGCGAAAGACCTGTCTCGCGCCGAATACGAGAGATTGCTGGCAACAGCGGTGCGGCAGCATAAATATAAGCTCGCTCTCCTCATGGAGACCATCTGCGCCACCGGCATCCGGGTCTCTGAAACAAAATACATCACCGCCGAGGCGGTACAGCAGGGGTATGCCCAAATCTCGCTCAAAGGGAAGATCCGTACGATTTTGCTGCCGGGCAAGCTCTGCCGCAAGCTGAAGAAGTTTGCAAAAGAACGGGGAATAGAGTGCGGCCCGTTGTTTTTGGGCGCGGACAGAAAACCGCTCTCCCGCTGTGTGATCTGGGCACAGATGAAGCGTCTGTGCAGGGCGGCGGGCGTCGAGCCGGGCAAGGTGTTCCCACACAACCTGCGGCACCTGTTCGCCCGTACCTATTATAAGGTATGCAAGGACATCGTCCAGTTGGCAGATGTGCTGGGGCATTCCAGCATCGAGACGACGCGCATCTATCTTGTCTCGACCGGTGAAGAGCACGCCCGGCACCTCGAGAGGCTGGGGCTCGTCTCATAGATAAGCAAAAAGCCGGCTCAGCAGCCGGCAACAAAGTGAATATTCTGTCACGCCAAAACACTACATATAGACACACTTGTCTCTAATTTAAACACCAAAAGTATAGCATAGGCACTCCTGAAAAGCAAGGCCTTGGCATAAAAAAGGGTGTTTTCCATAAAATTTGGCACGGCAAGCGAAGCTGTAAGAGCAAATTGCTTTTGCGGCTTGTCTTGTTTTGTACCTTTTTGCGGGATTTTGCGGCTTGAGGATGGCAGAACAGGTCATTTTGGCCGCACTTTTCTCCGCATGGGCAACAGAATATTCATCCTGTTGTCCATGCGGGGGAGAGATGTGTGCGATGCCGGTGCGGCTGTACCCTCACAACCAAAAGGCCTATACGCTTGCGGCAGCCATGCTGGAGAGATCCGGCAAGGCTGCTGTCGTGCACCCTACGGGCACCGGCAAGAGCTTTATCGCCTTCAAGCTCATCGAGGAGCACCCCGATAAAGCCTTTCTTTGGCTTTCTCCCAGCGAGTATATCTTCAAGACCCAATGCGAAAGTGTGCGGCGCGAAGACCCGGCTTTCCCGCTGCAAAATGTTCGCTTCGCCACCTATATGAAGCTCATCCGCTCGACACCGGAAGAGATCGCGGCCATGCGGGCGGACTATATCATCCTGGACGAGTTCCACCGCTGTGGTGCTGAGCATTGGAGCAAGGGCGTGGACGCTGTACTGGCCGCCAACCCGACCGCTAAGGTTCTGGGTATGACTGCCACGGCGATACGGTATCTCGATAGCCAGCTTGATATGAGCGAGGTCTTATTTGAAGGCCATATTGCCAGCGAAATGACCCTGGGCGAGGCCATCGTGCGGGGCATTTTACCCGCGCCCAAGTATGTGACCACCGTGTTCAAGTACCAAAACCAGCTTTCGGAGCTGCAAAGCCGTGTCGAGCGTGTGCGTGGAGACGGCCTGAAAGACGCCAACGAGCGCTATCTTGAGACCCTGCGCCGGGCCTTGGAGCAGGCGGACGGGCTGGATAAAGTGTTTGCCAAACATATGCCCGACCCGGCTGGCAAGTATATCGTGTTCTGTTCGGACTATGAGCACATCCAAGAGCTGCGGCAATACACAAAGGAATGGTTCGGCAAGGTCAACCCCGACATCCATTCGTATCTTGCCTACTCCGCCGACCCTGCCACCAGCAAAGAGTTTGCTGCCTTTAAAAAGGATACCAGCAGCGCGCTCAAGCTGCTGTACTGCATCAACATGCTCAACGAGGGTGTGCACGTCAAGGGCATCTCGGGCGTGATCCTGTTCCGCCCTACGATCAGCCCCATCATCTACAAGCAGCAGATCGGGCGTGCCCTCACGGCTGGCGACAGCCAAACACCGCTCATCTTTGATATCGTCAACAACTTTGAGGGGCTCTGCAGCATCGATTCCATCCGGCAGGAAATGCAGCTGGCGGTGCAGAGCTTCCACAACGAGGGCCGCGACAGCGAGATCGTCACCGACCGTTTTGAGGTCATCGAGCAGGTCGAGAACTGCCGCACGCTGTTCGAACAGCTGGAGCGCAGCCTTTCCAGCAGCTGGGAGCAGTATTTCGGGGCGGCGAGCCTTTATTATGCCGAGCACGGAGACTTACAAGTCCCGGCGAAATGGTGTACCGATACGGGGCTGCATCTGGGCGAATGGATCACGACACAGCGCTCCATCCGCGCCGGCAAAACACCGGGCGCCTTGACC
>CANRBN010000087.1 GCA_947628865.1 uncultured Gemmiger sp. | reverse complement strand
ACCGGCGGCACGGCGCGGCCCTCCCACACCTCGGGGCGGGTGTACTGCGGGTATTCGAGCAGGTCGTCCCAGTAGCTTTCGTTCTCATAGCCGCGGTCTCGGCCAGCACGCCGGGCTGCAGGCGCAGCACGCTGTCGGCCACGGCCAGCGCCGGCAGCTCGCCGCCGGTGAGCACGAAGTCCCCGATGGAGAGCTCCTCGTCGGCAAAGGCCTCGATGACGCGCTCGTCGATGCCCTCGTAGTGGCCGCAGACAAGGGTCAGGCAGTCATACGCGGCCAGCCGTTTGGCGTCGGCCTCGGTGTAGGGGCGGCCCGCGGCGGTCAAAAATACGATGTGCGGCGCTCCCCTGCCCTGCCGCGCGCACTGGCCGCGCACGGCGCGCAGGCAGTCGGCGATGGGCTGCGCGTACAGCACCATGCCGGGGCCGCCGCCGTAGGGATAGTCATCGGTCTGCTTTTGTTTGTTCTTGGTGTAGTCGCGGATCTGGTGGCAGTGGGCCTCAAACAGGCCCTTTTGCGCCGCGCGGCCCAGGATGCTCGCGCGCAGAAAGCTCTCGCACAGCTCGGGGAACAGCGTCACGATGTCGATGCGCACGGTCAGTCCTCCTCGTCGCCGCGCACAGGCGGCGTGAACATGCCGGGGATGGGCGTGACCAGGATGACCCGCGCCGTGATGTCGATGCTTTTGAGGAATTCCGGCACCGCCGGGAACATGTGCTCGGCGCCGGCGGCGTCGGTGACGGTGTAAACGTCCTGCGCGGCGGGATGCTCGACCGCCGTCACGGTGCCGTAGTCGGCGCCGGTATCGGCGTCGCGCACGGTGCAGCCCAGCAGGTCGTCGATGAAGCAGCGGTCCTTGGGCAGCTTTGCCTCCGCCTTGGCGAAATAGAACGTCCTGCCGATGTACGGGCGCGCGGCCTCGATGCTCCCGACGCCTTGCAGCCGCACGAGCAGCATGTGCCCCTGCGCCCGCACGCCGGCCAACGCCGCGGCGCCGTCCCCGTTGGGGGCGGCGTAGAGCGTTTTGAGCTTTTTGAGGAATTCGGCGCCGTCGCACAGCGGCAGGGCCTTGAGCTCCCCGCGCACGCCGTGCGTGGCGACGAATTTGCAGGCGGGCAGATACTCTTGCATCGGAGTCCTCTTTTTTTGAGAATCATGCGCAGGCGCTTGGTGCTGAAAAAGCGATCGGCATCGGCGGACATGTGCCGGCGATGCCGATACCTCAAGACGTCAGTCGATCTCGACGGCGATCTTCTCGCCCTGCCGGACGGCAGCCGCGCGCATGACGACGCGGATGGCCTTGGCGATGCGGCCCTGTTTGCCGATCACGCGGCCCATGTCCTCCTCGGCGACGCCGAGATGGTAGACGACGGTGCCGTCCTCACGCGCAGGGTCGACGGTGACCTTGACCGCGTCCTTGTTGTCCACAAGGCCGCGCGCAACGGCGAGCAACAGCTCCTCCATGGGGGTTCCCTCCTTGGTGTGGATTTACAGGATCTCGGCCTTTTTGAGCAGGCTGCGCACGGTATCGGTCGGCTGGGCGCCGTTGGCGAGCCACTGTTTGGCCTTGTCGGCGTCGATCTTGACGACGCTGGGCTCCCTGGTGGGGTCGTAATAGCCGATCTCCTCGATGAAGCGGCCATCGCGGGCAAAGCGGCTGTCCGCCACGACGACGCGGTAGAACGGGGCTTTCTTGGCGCCCATGCGGCGCAGACGAATCTTGACCATGGTGTTTTCTCCTCCAAAACTGTTTGTTTGCGTTGTATTTGTAGCCCGAAAACGGGTCATACCGTAAAAAATGTTCCCGGCGCGGCGCCCTTAAAAGCCCGGCATCCCGCCGCGGGGCATGCCGCCGAAGCCGCCCATGCTGCGCATGAAGCCTTTCGGGTTGCGCCTGGCCTTTTTCATCAGCTTCTGCATCGCCTCGAACTGGCGCAGCAGGCGGTTGACCTCCTCCACCGTGCGGCCGCTGCCGGCGGCGATGCGGCGCTTGCGTTTGGGGTCGATGAGCGAGGGGCGCGCGCGCTCCGCCGGCGTCATGGAACAGATGATGGCCTCGATGTGCGGCAGGGCCTTTTCGTCCAGCGAATCGGCGTCGACCTTCGCGCCGCCCGGCAGCATCTGCAGCATGGCGGCGGGGCCGCCCATCTTTTCGATCTGCCGGAGCTGGGCGAGCATATCGTTGAGGTCGAATTTGTTCTCCATCAGCCGCCTGGCGGCGGCCTCGGCCTCCTTTGCGTCCTGCACGGTCTGCGCTTTCTCGATGAGGGAGAGCACGTCCCCCATGCCGAGGATGCGGCTCGCCATGCGCGCGGGGTAGAACGGCTCCAGGTCGCCGAGCTTTTCGCCGGTGCCCTGGAAGTAGATGGGCTTGCCGGTCACGGCCAGCACCGAGAGCGCGGCGCCGCCGCGGGTGTCGCCGTCGGTCTTTGTGAGGATCACGCCGGTGAGGCCGATCTTTTCGTGGAACGCGGCGGCCACGTTGACGGCCTCCTGCCCGGCCATGGCGTCGACGACGAGCAGCGTCTCGTCCACCGTGACGGCCTGCTTGATGCGCACGAGCTCTTCCATCAAGACGTCGTCGATCTGCAAGCGGCCCGCGGTGTCGAGCAGGACGATGTCATACCCGTGGTCGCGCGCGTGGGCCAGCGCCTTTTGCGCGATGACCTCGGGCGGCTCGGTGCCCAGCTCGAACACCGGGACGTTGACCTGCTGCCCCAGCACCTTGAGCTGCTCGATGGCGGCGGGGCGGTAGACATCGCAGGCGACGAGCAGCGGATGCCGCCCCTGGCCGCGGTAGTAGAGCGCCAGCTTGGCGGCGTGGGTGGTCTTGCCGTTGCCCTGCAGGCCGCAGAGCATGAGCACCGTCTGGCCCTTGTTTTTGATGCGCAGGCGCTGCGGCTCCTCGCCGCCCATAAGGGCCGTCAATTCCTCATTGACGATCTTGACGACCTGCTGCGCCGGGGTCAGGCTCTGCATGACCTCCTGCCCCATCGCCCGCTCGGACACGTTGGCGCAGAAATCCCGGGCGACCTTGTAGTTGACATCGGCCTCCAGCAGGGCCATGCGCACCTCGCGCATGGCGGCCTTGACGTCCGCTTCGTTCAGCTTGCCCTTGCCGCGCAGCTTTTTGAACACGCCGGCCAGGCGCTCGCTCAGGGATTCATAGGGCATGGGCGTCCTCCTGTGCGCTGAGGCGGTCAAGGATGGAAAGCATCTCGTCGGTGGCCTGCAGGACGCGCATGTTCGCCGTGTAGGCGCCGCCGTTGTACACGCGGATGTTGTGCACGAGCTGCTGCAAACGGTCAAGGTCGGCCTGCATGGCGCGCTCCTTGCGGGCCACGCCGAGCTGCTCCTCCAGCGTGCGCAGCGCGGTCTCGCCGTGCTTGATGGCGTCCCGCACGCCCTGCCGGGTGATGCCGAAATTCTCGGCGATCTCGGCGAGGGAGAGATCCTCGTTGTAGTACTCGGTCAGGATGGCACGCTGCTTTTCGGTCAGGGCGGGGGCATAGTAGTCGAGCAGGACCGAAAACGAGAGATCCTTCTGCGGCCTTGGCACGGCGTTCCCCTCCCCGCTGCGGCATTGTGTAAAGCTGTTTTCTTTACACTGGTGGCATTATAGCAAAGCCGCGCGCCCAAGTCAAGGCCCCGGCGCGCTGTTTTGGGGCATTTTGGCAAAAAAATCGCGCAAAGTGGCGCGCAAGGATGCAAAAGCCGGCGAATCGTGCTATAATACCTACAGAAAACCCGCAATGCAGGAGGGAGGCGCCGCCGGTGGCCGTTTTGCAGAGCTATTATCAGGATGTATACCGCTGCCCGGTCGTGAGCCTGAGCGGGTATTCGGGCCGGCACGGCCTGCCGGCGAGCATTTTGGCGTATCTCGATTTCGGCGGCGCCACCGGCACCTGCAAGGACGGCGTGGCCGAGACGATGCTCGCCTTTGCCACCGAGCGCGGCGACCTCAAGCCCGGCATGCCGGTGGTGGAGGCCAGCTCCGGCAGCTTTGGCGCGGCGCTGGCCGTGAGCTGCGCGACCACCGGCCACCCCTGCATCCTGGTGGTGCCCAGCAGCCTGCCGATGGCGCGCCGCCAGCATCTGCAAAGCCTGGGGGCGCGCATCGTGGTGTGCAGCGGCGGCGGGCGCAGGGCGCTGGAGCGCATCGCGGTGGAGACGGCGCAGCGCCACGGCGGCTATTTTACCAACTATTTTGCGAATGACGACAACCCCGAATACCACCGCCGTGTGACCGGCCCGCAGATCCTGAAAGCCGCCGGCGATTCCATCGACGCCATCATCGCCGGCGTGGGCAGCGGCGGCACCGTGACCGGCGTGGCCGAGTACATCAAGGCCTGGAACAGCATGATCCGCATCGTCGCGGTGGAGCCGAGCGAGTGCGCGGCCATCAGCGGCGGCTTTATCGGGCACCATGGCATCGCCGGCATGGGGGCGGGCTTCGTGCCGGAAAACTACAACCCCTATGTGGTGGACACGGTGCTGACGGTCTCCACCGCCGACGCCGAGCGCGCCGCGCGCGAGGTGCTGGCCTTTGACGGCGTGCCCGCCTGCGCCAGCGCCGGCGCCACGCTTGCCGCCGCCATCCAGCTGATGCGCGCCGGCAAGGCGAAGCACCCCTTATGCATCTTTGCAGGGCGAAAAATATACGAATAAAACCCATTCGTAAAGCGGTGGGCCGTTTTGCCAGCGGCCCGCCGCTTTGCTTTTGCGCTGTCCCGCGGTGACGCGGCATAGCGCGGCCCCGCTTTGCATAGGTTTTTGCAGAAACCTGTGCAAAAAGGGGGCTGGCGATGAAGGGCGATCCCGAGGAGCGCGCCGTCGCGGAGGGGCGGTACATTGCCGCCAGCGGGGCCACGGTGCGGGCCGCGGCGCGGGTGTTCGGCGTGAGCAAGAGCACCGTTTGGAAGGATCAGGCGCGGCTGCGCCGCCTGCAGCCCGGCCTTTGGGCCGAGGTGCAGGTCGTCATCCGCAAAAACAAGGCCGAGCGCCATCTGCGCGGCGGCGAGGCGACGCGCCAAAAATACCAAAGGCTGCGCTGAGCGGCGCAAAACACCTTGCGCGAGGCCCGTTCAGGCGCTATAATGGAGAAAAGCCGCGCCGCGGCGGGGAAAGGACGTGCCAATATGGACGCGCAAAAGCGCAGCGATTACATCAGCTGGGATGAGTATTTCATGGGCATCGCGCTGCTTTCGGCCCAGCGCAGCAAGGACAACAACAGCCAGGTGGGCGCCTGCATCGTCAGCCCCGAGAACAAGATCCTCTCGCTGGGCTACAACGGCATGCCCATCGGCTGCAACGACGACGAGATGCCCTGGGGGCGCGAGGGCGACCAGCTGGAGACCAAGTACATGTACGTCTGCCACGCCGAGCTCAACGCCATCTTGAACAGCGCCCACCACGACCTGTCCGGCGCGCGCGTGTATGTGACGCTGTTCCCCTGCAACGAGTGCGCCAAGGCCATCATCCAGAGCGGCATCCGGGAGATCATCTATCTCTCGGACAAATACCACGACACGCCCATCAGCATGGCCAGCCGCAAGCTGTTCAACATGACCGGCGTCAAGTACCGCGCCTACCGCCCGAGCGGGCGGCAGCTGACGCTGGAGCTGTGAGCACACAGGAAAGGAAGCGCGCCATGCACACCATCATCATCGGCATCGCGGGCGGCACCGGCAGCGGCAAAACGACGCTGACCGCCAGCCTGCGCGACCATTTCGGCGCCGGGGAAGTCAGCGTGATCAACCACGACAGCTACTACAAGCGCCATGACGACCTGACCTATGAGGAGCGCTGCAAGCTCAACTACGACCACCCCAACAGCTTTGACACCGAGCTGCTGGTCGGGCATCTCAAGGCGCTGCGGGCCGGGCAGGCGGTGCAGGTACCGGTGTATGACTACACCGTGCACAACCGCAGCAGCGAGACGGTGACGGTGCGCCCGGCGCCCGTGATCATTTTGGAGGGCATCCTCATCTTTGCCGAGCCGGCGCTGTGCGACGAGATGGACATGAAGGTCTTTGTCGATACCGACGCCGACGTGCGCATCCTGCGCCGCATCCTGCGCGACGTCAAGCAGCGGGGCCGCACGCTGGACAGCGTGGTGGAGCAGTACCTGACCACCGTCAAGCCGATGCACGAGCAGTTCGTGGAGCCCAGCAAGCGCAAGGCGGATCTCATCGTGCCGGAGGGCGGCCACAACCAGGTGGCGCTGGACATGCTCATCCGCTGGGTGGCGGCGCACCTGCAAAACGCGCAGGCGTAAAGCCCTGACCGCAGAATAAAGCTGCAAAAACCCGGCAGGGGCCGCAAGGCTCCCGCCGGGTTTTTTGGCTGTTGTGTGGGCTCACCAGAGGGTGACGACCTCGTTGTACAGGCCCTCGTAGCTCTTGGCGGAGTTAGACCAGCTGAAATCGCACTCCATGGCGCGCTGCATGAGGATCTGCCAGCCCTCGGGCTTCCAGTAGCCCTCCTTGGCGCGCCAGCAGGCCTCGTACAGCTCGTGGGCATTGTAGTTGGCAAAGGTGAAGCCGTTGCCGAGGCCGTCGCCGGAATCCTTGATGGAATCCTTGAGGCCGCCGGTCTCGCGCACGACGGGGATGGTGCCGTACCGGCAGGAGATCATCTGCGCAAGGCCGCAGGGCTCGCTGCGCGAGGGCATGAGGAAGATATCGGCGCCGGCGTAGATGCGCTGCGCCAGCTTGCCGTTGTAGCCGATGTACACGCCCACGCGGCCCGGGTTGCGGGCGGCCAGCTCGTTGAAGAAGTTCTCGTACTGGGCCTCGCCGGAGCCGAGGATGACCAGCTCGATGCCCTCGTTCAACAGGCCGTCGGCGATGGAGCGCACAAGGTCAAGGCCCTTGTGGCCGACCAGCCGCGTGACCATGGCCATGACGGGGCTGCCGTCCTTTTGCAGGCCCAGCTCATCCTGCAAGGCGGCCTTGCAGACCGGCTTGCCCTTGGCGACGGTCTTGACGGTGTAGTTCTGCGGGATGTCGGGGTCGGTGGCGGGGTCAAAGACCTGCACGTCGATGCCGTTCAGGATGCCGCAGAGCTTGTACTGCTTCTGGCGCAGCAGGCCGTCGAGCCCGTGGCTGAACCACGGGTCGAGGATCTCCTGCGCGTAGGTGGGGCTGACGGTGGTGATCTTGTCGGCGGTCTCGATGGCGCCTTTCATGAAATTGGCGCAGCCGTCGTACTCGACGACGTGGGCGTCCCGCATGCCAATGCCGCAGGTGTCCTCGAGGATATCCAGGCCGTACTTGCCCTGGTAGGCGATGTTGTGGATGGTGAACACCGTTTTGATGTGGCTGAACTTGTCAAGATGGCGATAGTACAGGTTCAGGTACACCGGGGTCAGGGCGGTCTGCCAGTCGTTGCAGTTGATGATGTCGGGGTCGAAATCGGTGTAGAACAGCATCTCGAGGATGGCGCGCGCGAAGAAAGCGAAGCGCTCGCCGTCATCGTAGAAGCCGTAGAGGCCGCTGCGCTTGAAATAATACTCATTGTCGATGAAATAGAACGTCACGCCCTCGTACTCGGCCTTGAACAGGCCACAGTACTGGCTGCGCCAGCCCACCGGCACGCTGAAGTTGGTCAGGTATTCCAGCGTGTCCTTGAATTTGAGGTCTTC
>CANRBN010000086.1 GCA_947628865.1 uncultured Gemmiger sp. | reverse complement strand
AATACCCCGAGGATTCCGTCGGCGGCGTGATGACCACCGAGCTGATGGAGCTCTCCCCGCAGATGACCGTCAGCCAGGCCATCGCGTCCATCCGCCGCACCGGCGTCGACAAGGAGACCATCAACAACTGCTACATCACCGACCGGGGCCGCAAGCTGCTGGGCGTCGTGACGCTGCGCGAGCTGATTTTGGAGCGGGACGAGACGCGCCGCCTCGAGGAGATCATGGATCCCGACGTCATCAGCGTACACACCGGCGACGACCGCGAGCACGCCTCCCAGCTGTTTGAAAAGTACGGCTTTGCGGCCATCCCCGTCGTCGACAACGAGGAGCGGCTCGTCGGCATCGTCACCATCGACGACGCCATCTCCATCATGCAGGACGAGGCCACCGAGGACATCGCCAAGATGAACGCCATCGCCCCGGTGGATAAGCCCTATTTCCGGCGCAGCGTGTGGGATTTTTACCGTTCCCGCGCGCCGTGGCTGCTGTTTTTGATGGTCAGCTCGACGTTCTCGAGCTTCGTCATCCGCAGCTATGAGAGCGCGCTCGCCGCGGTGACGGTGCTCACCGCCTACATCCCCATGCTCACCGATACCGGCGGCAACGCCGGCAGCCAGAGCACCGCCACCATCATCCGCGGGCTCTCGGTCGGGGAGCTGCACCCGCGCGACCTGCCGCGCATTTTGTGGCGGGAGCTGCGCGCCGGCGCGCTGTGCGGGCTCACGCTGGCGGCGGCCAACTTTGCAAAGCTCGTGCTGCTGGACAGGGTCGGCGTCCCGGTGGCGGCGGTCGTCTGCCTGACGCTGGTGGCCACGGTGCTCGTCTCGCAGTCGCTGGCCTCGGCGATGCCCATCCTCGCGCGCAAGCTGGGGTTCGACCCGGCGGTCATGGCCTCGCCGCTCGTCACCACCATCGTCGACACCACCACGCTGCTCATCTATTTCAACATCGCCACGCTGATCTTGCGGCTCTAAGGCCGCAGCCGTCCCAAGGGCTCCCCGCCGGCACACGATACCGGCAAATGGCTTTTGCATCTGTCCGACCGTTCCTGTGGGGACGGTCGTTTTTTGGCTTGGGGGTCTTCCCCAAAACGGTCAACGGGTTTATGATACGGGGTAAAGGGGGCGCCCTGCCATGAACGAAAAATGGTTCGCGCTGCCGGCGGCCAAACGCCGGGCCGTTCTGCGCGCCGGCTGGCGCGTGTTCGGAGCAAACAGCTACAAAAAAGCCTCGATGCAGGCCATCGCCGACGAGGCCGGCGTCAGCAAAAGCCTGCTGTTCCACTATTTCCGCAACAAACGGGAGCTCTACCTCTATCTGTGGGACAGAGCCGCCAGGGCCACCGAAAAAGCGCTGGCCGAAAGCGGCTGCTATGACGCCGGCAACGACCTGTTCACGGCGCTGGAGCGCGGCATGCACGTCAAGCTCGGGCTCATGCAGCGCGCGCCGGAGATGGGCGCCTTTGCCGTGCGCGCCTTTTACGAGAAAGACCCCGCCGTCGCCGCCGATATCCAAAAGAGCTGCGCCAAATATATCGGGCAGTTCTCGCTGCCGTGGGTGCTCGCGCTGGAGCCCGCGCAGTTCCGCCCCGGCCTCGACCTTGAGATGATGTACAAGGATATGTACTGGGCCGCCGCCGGCTATGTGTGGGAGCTGCAGCAGCGCGGCAGCTTTGATCTGGCCGAGGTCCGCGCCGGCTTTGCGCGCCTTGTCGATTTCTGGCGCGGGCTCTACGCCCGCCGCCCGGAGGAGGCGCAGGGATGAGCGATGCCATCGAGCTGCGCGGCCTGACCAAGCGCTACGGCGCCGCCCGCGGCGTCACCGACCTGACCCTCACCGTGCGGCGGGGGGAGTTTTACGGCTTCATCGGCCCAAACGGCGCCGGCAAGAGCACCGCCATCCGCACGCTGCTGGGGTTTTTGCGCCCCACCGCCGGCAGCGCGCGGGTGCTGGGGCGGGATGCGCGCGCCGAGCCCGCCGTGCTGGGGCGCATCGGCTACCTGCCGGCGGAGGTGCGCTTTTGGCCCGGCATGCGGGTGGGGCAGGTGCTCGCGCTTTCCGCCGCCCTGCACGGCACGGACTGCGCCGAGACCGCCAAGGGCCTCTGCGCGCGGCTGGGCCTTGATGTGCGCAAGCGTGTCGAGACGCTCTCGCTCGGCAACCGCAAAAAGCTGGGCATCATCTGCGCCCTGCAGCATGCGCCGGAGCTGCTCGTGCTCGACGAGCCGACCTCCGGCCTCGATCCGCTCGTCCGGCGGGAGTTTTTCGCCCTGCTCGCCGAGCACAACGCCCGCGGTGCCACGGTGTTTTTGTCCTCCCACGATCTGGGCGATATCCAGCGCTGCTGCACCCGCGCCGCCGTGTTGCGCGCGGGGCGGCTGGCGGCCGTGGCGGACATCCCAGCCCTCTCCGCCGCCGGCCAAACGCTTGAGGAGGAGTTTTTGAAGCTATACCGGGAGGAGGATGCGCCTTGCTGCTGACGCTTTTGCGCCACGAGCTGCGCCGTGCCGCCCCCGCGTGGGCGGTGTGGACGGTGTGCGTGGCCGGGCTGGCCGCGGCCTGCGCGGCGCTGTGGCCGCAGGTGGGCGCCGGTTCGGCGGATCTGGGCGCCGCGTTTGCCGGCATGGGTGCTTTCACCGCCGCGTTCGGCCTTGACCGGCTGGACATCGGCAGCTTTTTGGGCTTTTACGGCGTCGAGGCCGGCAGCATCGTCAGCCTCGGCGGCGCGCTCTATGCCGCGATGACCGCCGCCGACGTCCTCTCGGGCGAGGAGCGCGCCGGCACGGCGGAATGGCTGCTCGCGCACCCCTTGGGCCGCGGGCGGGTTCTCGCCGCCAAGGCGCTGGCGCTCGGCGTGCGGGTGCTGGCGCTCGACGCCGCGGCCCTCGCCGCCTGCCTTGCCGCCGCCGCAGCCACCGTGCAGGGCGCCCCGTGGGCAAGGCTGCTGGCATTGCATGCGGCGTGGGCCCTGCTGCATCTGGAGCTCGCGGCGCTGTGCTTCGGGTCGTCGGCGCTGCGCGCGGTCGGGCCGGGGGCGGGGCTGGGGCTCGCGGCGGGGCTTTATTTCCTCGCGCTGGTGGCGAACCTCGCCCCCGCCGCGCACTGGCTGCGCCGCCTGACCCCCTTTGCCTGGGCCGAGCCCGCCGCCCTGCTCACCGCCGGGCTGGACTGGGCGCTCGCCCTGCCCGGCCTTGCCGCCGCCGCGCTGGCCGCGGCGCTGGGCTGTTGGCACTACCGGCGCAAGGATATCCTGTAAAAAGACAAAACAAAAAAGCAAAACGCCCGCCGGGCCCCGCGCGAACGCGCGGGGCCCGGCGGCGGTTTTAAAATCCGGTCAAATCCTCAGAACAGCCTGTCTGGCGGGTACAGGCCGGTCTCATGCATGGCGCGCAGCGCCGCCATCAGGCCGGGTTTGTCCTCGCGGTAGGTGATGCCGTACCATTTGTCGGGGCTCGGCAGCACCTTGACGGCGGCGCTGCCGTCAGCGAGCGCCGCCGAGACGACGCTCGGCAGGTAGTATTCCGCCTTCAGCGGGTCGGCGGCCGCGTTCCAGCACAGGAAATCCGCAAAGCCGGCGCGCGCCTTTGGCAGAAAATCCGCCCCAAAGCCCCACAGATTCATCGAGACGAGCGTGTCGCCCGACAGATCCTGCCACGTTTCGCCGCCGTCCTCGGTATAATGGATGCCGTCGGCATACGGCTCGATGCGGGTGCGCTCGGTCACGCTGACGAGCCGGCCCTGTGCGTCGGTCACGCACACGCCGCGGCTGACGGCGCCGTTCTCGCTCACGGTGTTTTTGAGCAAAAAGCCCACCATCGCCCATGGCTGGCCGCCGCGCATGCCGTGGGCCAGATGGTCGTAAACGAGCCCGAAGCCGGTGGGGCCGTAGTAGTCGTCGGCGTTGATGACGGCGAACGGCGCCCCGCCGATGGCATCCGCCGCGCACAGCACGGCGTGCGCGGTGCCCCACGGCTTCTGCCGGCCCTCGGGCACGGCAAAGCCCTCCGGCAGCGCGTCCAGCTGCTGGTAGGCGTAGCGCACCTCCAGCCCGCTGCGCGCGGCGCGCGCGCCGACCGTGGCCTTGAAATCCGCCTCGATCTCGCGCTTGATGATGAACACCACCGTCTCAAACCCGGCGCGGCGGGCATCGTACAGGCTGTAATCCAGGATCGCCGCGCCGTCGGGGCCCACGGGGTCGATCTGCTTGAGGCCGCCGTAGCGGCTGCCCATGCCGGCGGCCAGCACCGCCAGGATCGGTTTTTCTGCCATGTCAAAACTCCTTTTTTGTCTGTGTTTTCCGCCCACTATGATACACGCTGCGCGGCCTTTTTGCAACCCGCGCGGCCCCCAACGGCAAAAAAGACCCGAAAACGCGGTCAAAATGTGCGGATATCCCCCAAAAGGGACTGGCGAAGCCCGTGCAAACCTGTTATACTTACTGTGTATAGGGTAAAATGGAAACGTGTGACCCGACAAGGAGGGCGCTTTTTATGGCAGATACCCCCGTGCGCGCGCTGGTGCTGGCCGGCGGCGGGGCCAAGGGCAGCTATCAGGTGGGCGTGTACAAGGCCCTGCGCGAGCTCGACTGGCACCCCGCCATCGTCACCGGCGCCAGCGTCGGCAGCCTCAACGGCATTTTGTTCGCGCTGGATGCCTGGGCCGAGGCCGAAAAGCTCTGGCTCTCGCTCGAGGACAGGGACGTCCTCACGCTGCCGGAGGGCAAATCGCTCGAGGAGCTGCGCGGCTTCGTGCTCGACACCATCCGCGGCGGCGGGCTGGACTTGACCCCGCTCGGCGAGGTGCTCGACGACATCGTCGACGAGGCCGCCGTGCGCGCCGCGCCGGTGCGCTACGGGCTCGTCATGACCGAGATGGAAACGCTCAAGAGCATCGCCTGCCCCATCGAGGAGATCCCGCAGGGCAGGCTGCGGGACTACATGCTGGCCTCGAGCGCCTGCTTCCCGGCGCTGCGCCCGCGCGAGATCGACGGCGTCAAATACATCGACGGCGGCTGGCGGGACAACATGCCCCTCGACCTCGCCGCCGCCATGGGCGCGACCGAGCTGCTCGGCGTCGACATCGACGGCGTCGGCGTGACCAGGCCCAACACCACCGGCCTGCCCACCACCATCGTGCGCAGCCACTGGGATCTGGGGCCGCTGTTCAGCTTTGACGGCGTGCGCGCCAAGCGCAACATCGCGCTCGGCTATATGGACACGCTGCGCGCTTTCGGGCGGCTGGGCGGCACGGCCTACGGCCTTGTGCCGGACACCGACGGCTTCCTGCCGCGGTTCATCGCCGCCTATCTGGAGGTCTTCGACCGCGCCGCGGCGCGCGTGCCCACCCTGCGCCTGACCGAGGCGCTGGCCCGCCAGGCCGGCGGCTGGCCGCCCGCCTTCGAGGCCGACCCCACCGCCCCCACGCGCGGCGCCGTCGCCCCGCTGGAGCTGGCCGCCGAGCGGTTCGACGTCTCGCCGGAGGTGCTCTACACCCCGCGCGCGCTGGCGCTGGCGGTGCTCGGCAGCTTTGACAAGGATCCCGCCGAGCGGTACGAGGCCCTCTTTGCCAAAGGATCCGACGCCCCCGCCGTCGGCGAGGCCGCGCTGGCCGCCGCCGACCCGCCCGCCTTTGTGGCGGCGATGGTGTGCCGGGCGCTCGACGAGATGGGCGTGTTCTGACTAACACCGAAGCTTCTCAGGAAAGGAGGCGCAGCTCGCATGGAGACCATCCGCGGCACCAAGGTGTCGGCAGGCATCGGCATCGGGCCGGTGCATCTGCTCGACCGCGGCACGCTGGGGCTGTACCGCATGGTCAGCGACCCGCGGCGGGAGCGCGCGCTGTACGAGGCCGCCATCGTGCTTGCCAAGGACGAGCTGCGCCAGCTGCAAAAGCGCGCCGGCAGCGCCGAGGCGGACATCCTGATGTTCCAGATAGCGCTGCTCGAGGACGAATCCTTCACCGACGAGATCGGCGATTACATCGCCGCCGGCGCCGGCAGCGCCGCCGCGGTCGAGCGCGCGCAGCAGATCTTTGCCGCGCGCCTGCGCGACGTGCCGGACGAGTATATCCAGGAGCGCGGCGTCGACGTCAAGGACGTCTGCCGCCGCGTCGTCGACATCCTCGACGGGCGCCCGCGCCGCCGCCTGTACCTGACAAAGCCCGCGATCCTGGCCGCCGACGAGTTTTTGCCCAGCGACCTGTTCGCCATCGACCGCCGCATGATCCTGGGCCTTGCCAGCGAGCGGGACAGCATGGCCAGCCACGCGGCCATCATGGCCCGCACGATGCGCATCCCGGCGGTGTTCCGCCTGGGCGAGGGGGTGGCGGCCCGCGCCGACGGGCATCAGGCAGTGCTGGACGGCCACACCGGCGCCCTGATCGTAGACCCCACGCCGCGCCAGCTGGCGCGCGCCGTGCAGGACGCGCAGACCCACCGCGTCGAGATGATGCGCCGCGGCCCTCTGATGGACAAGCCCTCCCGCACCGCCGACGGCACGCCCTTTGTGGTGCTGACCAGCGGCTCGGACGTCGAGGACATCGAGAACGCTCTGCGTCTTGGCGCCGAGGGCATCGGCCTGTTCCGCACCGAGAAGCTCGTGATGACCGGCATGAGCGAGGAGCGCCAGTATTTCCGCTACCTCAACGGCCTCGCGGCCGCGCAGGGGCGCCCCGTGACGGTGCGCCTGTGCGATGCCGGCGCCGACGACGGCGCCCGGTGGGCGCAGAGCATGCGCGACCTGGCCCGCAGCGAAAAGGCGTTCCATGACCAGATCTGCGCGCTGCTGCGCGCCGCGCTGCACGGCGACCTCGGCATCGCGCTGCCGATGATCACCGGCGTGGAGGACTGGTGCGCGCGCATGCGCCAGATCGAGGCCTGCAAGGCGGAGCTGCGCGCCCGCGGCGTGGAGTTTTCCGAGACGGCGCCCGTCGGCTGCCTGATCGACGTGCCCAGCGCCGCCATGGCCGCCGAGGAGCTTTTGCAAAACGGCGCCCGCTTTTTGATCGTGGACATCGACGACCTCACGCGCTACACCTGCGGCATCTCCCGCAGGGAGGAGCCCGAGGCCTACCGCGTCGACGACCCCGCCGTGCTCAAGCTGGTCACGGGGGCGATGGAGGCGGCTGCCCGCCACCGCGCGCCGGCAGGCGTGTGCGGCATCACCGAGCTGGAGCTGCCCGCCATGCCCGCCTACCTGCGCGCCGGCGTGCGCTATTTCTGCACCGAGACCGCCTGCCTGCAGCCGCTCAAGGCCGCCCTGCTGGCCGAGGATCTGCGCCCCGACACGCTGCCCTGCCCGGGCCGCATGTAAAAAGTGCAAAAGCCGCCGCCCGCATATCGCGGGCGCCGGCCCGGACTGTCGAAAAAGGAGTGTTTAAATCTATCGGCCTCGGCTGACATGCGTGGGCAGTTGATCGCGCACCTTTTGATTTTCAAGGCTACAATTAAAGAAAGCACCCCCAAGGGCGCACTTATTCACCACCGGCTGAAGCCGGCAGTGGTAAGTGCGCCCCGCTGCGGTGGGGGCGATTTTTCAGGCTTCGTTGCTGTCTTGGCCCGACCCCTGCCGGGGCAGGTGCTGCCGCTCATCGGTCAAAAAATATTTGACTTCCCGGCTCGGCGCAGGGAGCTCTGTTCGGAAAAAGCCGGGATAGTATGGCACCGGCGTGTCAACAG
>CANRBN010000085.1 GCA_947628865.1 uncultured Gemmiger sp. | reverse complement strand
TCGATCTCCCGCTGCACCTCGGGGTCGCCGCCCTCGACGACGCCGGTGATGACGGCGTGGCGCTTGCCGGCGCGCTCGAGATCCGCCACCATCTCGCCGACAGCGCCGCAGGCGTAGAGCTCGCCGAGCCAGGTCGGGGTGTCGGTGTTGGCGTAGTCCGGCGCGCGCTTTTTCTGCACGTTGACGAGCACGACGGGGACATCCAAATCGCGCACGGCGGGCAGCATGTTGTAGGAGGTCGCGTAGGTCAGCAGCTGCAAGATGACAAGGTCGACGTCGGCGGCGCGGAACTTGTCGCCCGCGGCCATGGCCAGCTCCTTGGTGGTGACGAGCCCGCCGTCGATGAGCTCGACGGTGTCGGGGATGGTTTTCTTGAAGGCGGCGTACTGGCCCTTGAACTCCGGCACGAGGCTCGGGAACTGGGGCAGATACGCGCCCAGCGCGATGGCGAACACACCCACGCGGGCTTTGGTTTTGAACAATGTTTCAGACATGCGGCAATACCTCCTTGAAATGGTGTCCATCTGCCTGTGGTCGGGGGTATGTACCCGCATCAGTTGAAAATACAGTTGTGCCCGTGACGGCGGACAGTCTGCGGCTGTTCGCCGTCAGGACTTACAACTGTATGTTTCAAAGCCTAGCAGGTACATACCCCCTCCCTCCGGCTTGGTCAGGTTACGGGTGGATTTCCTTGATATCAAAGCTCAATTTTATCGCATCGCGCGCGGCCTGCAGGTCGGGGAAAAGGCCGGCGGCGATGAACTGGACAACAAGGTTGCCCAGCGCCGTGCCCTCGACGGGGCCGGCATAGACCGGCAGGCCGGTGGCGGCGGCGGTCATCTGGTCAAGATACAGATCCTGACTGCCGCCGCCCACGATGTTGACGCTGGTGTAACGCTTGCCGGTCAGCTTTTCGAGGCTGTCGATGGCAAGGGCATAGTCCCGCGAGAGAGAATTGTAGATGGTCTGCATGATCTGCCCCAAGCTCCGCGTCCTGCCGCCGGTGGCGGCGGTCACGGCGGCCATCATGCTCTCGGGGGCGAGGAAATCGGGCGCGTTGGTATCGACGACGGCGTCAAAGCCGCCGGCCTCTTTCGCGGCGGCGATGAGCTCGGGGAACGTGGGGCGCGTGCCGGTCTTCTCGCCCATCTCGCGCCGCACCGACTGGATCATCCACAGCCCCATGATGTTTTTTAAGTACCGGTAGCGATACCACGCGCCGCCCTCGTTGGTAAAATTCTCGGCGCAGCTCGCCGGCGTCGCGATGGGCTCCTTGTTCTCAACGCCCAGCAGGCTCCAGGTGCCGGAGGAAAGATAGACGGCGTTGTCGTCTTTCGCCGGAACAGCCAAAAACGCCGAGCCGGTGTCGTGCGTGGCGGGCAAAAGCACCTGGCAGTCGAAGCCGACCTGTTCCCGAATGGCCGGCAAAAGCCCGCCCAAGACCTCGCCCGGCAGGCGGATGGGCTGGAAGATCCGGCGCGGCAGGCCGAGCTTTGCAATCAGCTCGTCGTCCCAGGTCTTGCTCTTTGCCCCCACCAGCGCCGTGGTGCTGGCGTTCGTGTACTCGTTCGCGACGACGCCGGTCAGGCGGTAGTTCAGGTAATCCGGCACCATCAAAAAGGTCTTGGCGCTGCCGAGCTGCTCGGGGTGCTCGTTCTTGAGCGCCACCAGCTGGTAGGCGGTGTTGAACTTCTGGTACTGGATGCCGGTGCGGGCGTAGTGCTCGGCAAAGGTGAGGGCGCCGCTCGCCTCCAAAGCATCGCGCACGCCGTCGGTGCGCTCGTCGCGGTAGGCGACGGCATCGCCGATGCGCCTGCCGTTTTCGTCCAGCAGCACGAAATCGACGGCCCAGGTGTCGATGCCCATCGTCTGCGGCGCGTACCCCGCCGCCTTGCAGGCCTTTAAGCCGTTCACGACCTCGGCGAACAGGTGCTCGATGTCCCAGCACAGGTGGCCGTTTTGGCGGGCGAGGGCGTTTTCAAAGCGGTAGACCTCCTTGAGGGCGATGCGCCCGTCCCGGACGAAGCCCAAAATGTGCCGCCCGCTGGAGGCGCCGATGTCGACCGCCAAAAAACAGGGTTGCATAAAGCCCTCCTTTTTTGTAAAATAGTTTTATCCTGATATCAGTATAAAACCTTTTTCCAGCGCATTCCATAGGCGAACGTGTACAGTTTTTTCGAAAAAGTCTACAAAGGGGGCGCCGCCGTGCTCACCTACAACATGGATGTCGAGGCGCGCAGCGTCTGGCTGCGCACGACGCCCGGCACGCTGGCCGCCGCGCAGCCCTACATCTGCACCGAGGCCGGGCTGTTCTATGGCCGCGAGCACTTTTCCACCGCCCGCACCCACAAGGAAAGCTGGCTCTTTTTCTACACGCTTTCGGGCGCGGGCCTCATCGAGCAGGGCGGCGAGCATCTCACCCTCGGCGAGGGCGAGGCGCTGCTGATGGACTGCCGCACCCCGCAAAGCTACTGCACGGCGCCCGGGCAGGCGCGCTGGCACCACTATTGGGTGCATTTTGACGGGCCCGGCGTCAAGGCGCTGGCCCCGCTGCTGAGCCCCGACGGACGCCTGACCGCCGTGCGCGTGCCCGCCCGCGTGGTGCAGGAGCCGCTGCGAACGATCCTGGACGAGCTGCCGCGGGAGACGGCGCAGAGTGTCATCCATGTCAGCCTGGCCGTACACACGCTGCTGGCGCAGGCCGCGCGCTGCCGGCTGGGCACCGGGCAGGACAGCGCCGCCAGCAACCGCGCGCTCATCGAGCGCAGCGTCGAGCACATCCGCCGCCACTATGCCGAGCCGCTGTCGGTGGAGGATCTGCTGGCCGAGACGCCGGTGAGCCGCTCGTATTTCATGCGGCTGTTCCGGCAGTATATGGGCGTCACGCCGTACAGCTATCTTTTGTCCTACCGCATCACACAGGCCAAGGAGCTGCTGGTGCTGACCGACCTGCCGGTGGGCGAGATCGCGCGCCGCGTCGGCTTTGGCAGCGAGAGCAATTTCTCCTGCCGGTTCTCGGCCATGACCGGGCAGAGCCCGCTGGGCTACCGCAAAAGCGCGATGGCCCCGGCCGCGGGCCGGGAGACCTGAGCGCTCGCCGCGCGGCTGCTTTGTGAACACGCGCGCCGGTGCGCGCGGGCAAATACAAGGAGGTTTTTTGTATGGAACGCATGGCATGGCGCGGGCGCATACGCCCCGGCTGCAAGGCGGAGTACATCCGCCGCCACAACGAGATCTGGCCCGAGATGAAAGCGCTGCTCAAGAGCGCCGGCATCTGCAACTACACCATCTTTGCCGACGGGGAGGAGCTGTTCGGCTATTATGAGTGCGAGAAAGGCATCGCCTTTGCCGAGCGCACACAGGCCGAAAGCCCCATCGTCGACCGCTGGAACGAATACATGGCCGATATCCTTGAGCTCGTGATGGATCCCGTGACCGGCGCGCAGCCCAAGCTGGAGCCCGTGTTCCGGCTGGACTAGCCCCCTGCCCTGCTCTTTGCCACGGCAAGGCAGCGTGTCGAGAAACTCGACACGCTGCAAAAGAGGGGTTCGGCTACGCTGGCTGCGCCAGACCGCCTGCACCCCTCTCTTGGACACACCCCGTCGCAAAAAATGCCGTTCTCATGCCTAAAGGCGACTCGAACGGCATTTTTTGCTCTAGAGGTATCGGCCTCGTCTGAGTCTCCGGCCTAAGAGCCGCGCTTCGCGCGGTTGGCCTCCGACATGCGCCTGCGGGCGCGAGCATGTCAGCCGAGGCCGATGGATTCAGAAAACACCTTTTTCGACAGTCTGACGCCCGCCCCGGCGCCATGCGGCGCCGGGGCGGGGCTGGTTTTGCGTCGGCGTGGCCGCCGCGCTTTATTTTCGGCTCTGGCCGTAGTAGGCGCCGGGGCCGTGCTTGCGCAAAAAGTGCTTGTCCTGGATGTGCGCGGGCGCCGGCGCGGCGTCGGGGTCGAGCAGGCGGGTGAGCAGCGCCATTTTGGCCATCTCCTCGAGCACGGCCGCGTGGTAGATCGCCTGCGCGGCGTCCTTGCCCCAGGCGAACGGGCCGTGGCTGCGGCAGATGACCGCGGGCACATGGGCCGGGTCGATGCCCCGGGTCTCAAACGTCTCGGCGATGACCTCGCCGGTGCTGCGCTCGTAATCCTCCTCGACCTCCCGCGGCGTCAGGCCGCGCGCGCAGGGGACGGGGCCGTAAAAATAGTCGGCGTGGGTGGTGCCGTAGCAGGGGATGTCCCGCCCGGCCTGCGCCCAGGCGACGGCAAAGGGGCTGTGCGTGTGCACGATGCCGCCGATGGCGGGGAACGCGTTGTACAAAACAAGGTGGGTCCTTGTGTCGGACGAGGGGTTGAGCGCCCCCTCGACCTGATCGCCGTGCAGATCCATGACCACCATGTCCTGCGGGCGCAGGGCGTCGTACTCGACCCCGGAGGGCTTGATGACAAAAAGCCCCTGTTCCCGGTCGATGCCCGACACGTTGCCCCAGGTGTGGGTGACAAGGCCGCGCCGCGGCAATTCCATGTTGGCCTCATAGACCCGCTGCTTCAAGGCTTCGAGCATGGCAGTCCCCCTCCTCTCACAGCTGCTCCACCGCGGCGCGTTCGACCGCGAGCAGCTTTGCATACCGCTGCATGTAAGCGTCAAAGCCGGCGACATCCTCCGGCTGCGGGGCGACGGTACTGCCCCGCACCCCGGCGAAGACCTCGGTGTCCAGATAGTCCTCGAGCGTTTGGCCGGCCTGTTTGCGCGCGCGGTAGGCGGCCAGCAGCGCCATGCCGTAGGGCCCGCCCTCGCCGGCGGTCGCAAGGCAGGTGACGGGCGCGCCGCAGGCCGCCGCCAGATACCGCTGCCCGACGAGCGGCGTCTTGAAGAGGCCGCCGTGCCCGGTCAGGCTGTCGAGCGCGACCCGCTCCTTTTTCAGGATGTCCATGCCAAGGCGGAGCGTGGCGAGCGTCGAATAGAGCGACGCGCGCAGGAAATTGGCCAGCGTGAGGTCGCTGTCCGGGCGGCGCAGCACGAGCGGGGCGCCCGCGTCGAAATGCGTCACGCCCTCGCCGGCCAGATAGTTGCACACGAGCACGCCGCCGCAGTTGGCATCGCCCTCGAGGCTTTTCCGGTAGAGCCTTGTGTACAGCTCGCCGGTGTCCGGCCCGGCGCCAAAGAGCGCTGCCGCCTCGCCCAGCAGGGCGGCCCAGGCGTTCAGATCGGTCGTGCAGTTGTTGCAGTGCACCATCGCCACCGGCTTGCCGGTGGGCGTGGCGACGATGTCGATCTCCTCATGCACATGCGCCAGCGGTTTTTCCAGCACCACCATGGCAAAGATGCTCGTCCCGGCGCTGACGTTGCCGGTGCGCGGGGCCACCGCGTTGGTGGCCGCCATGCCGGTGCCGGCGTCGCCCTCGGGCGGGGCAAGGGGGATGCCGGCGGGCAGCAGCCCGTCCAAGCGCGCCGCGCCCTCGGGCGTCAGGCGTCCGGCGTCCGCGCCGGCGGGCAGCACGGCGGGCAGCAGGTCGGCCAGACGCCACGGCAGGCCCCGCGGGGCGAGCAGGGCGTCAAATTTCGCCAGCATGGCGGCGTCATATTGGAGCGTCCCGGCGTCCACCGGGAACATGCCGGACGCCTCCCCGATGCCGACGGCATCAACGCCGGTCAGCATGAAGTGCACATAGCCGGCCAGCGTGGTGATGTGGGCGATGTGCGGCACATGCGCCTCCCCGTTGAGGACGGCCTGATACAGGTGCGCGATGCTCCACCGCTGCGGGATGTTGAAGCCGAACAGCTCCGTCAGCTCGGCGGCAGCCGGGCCGGTGACGGTGTTCTGCCAGGTGCGGAACGGCGTGAGCAGGTTCCAGCCTTTATCAAAGGCCAGATAGCCGTGCATCATGGCGCTGATGCCCATGCACTGTACGCTGCCGCGGTCTTCCATGCCGGCGAGGGCCGCCTTCAGCCCCTGCCAGACCTCCGCCAGCTCGTACGTCCAGAGACCGTTTTCATAGCGGCTGGCCCAGGTGTACTCCCCTGCCGCGACGGGGCGGTGGGCCGCGTCGACGGCGACGGCCTTGATGCGCGTGGAGCCGAGCTCCACGCCGAGGTAACAGGTATCGGGCATTTTTGCTCCCCCTCTCTGGCGGTACGGCCAGCGGTGCATTTTCACATTTCAACAAATAGCGGTCAAATGCTGAGCGCGGCACATGTGTGCCGCAAAAGCCCGCGAAGCGGGCTCAGACCGTCGAAAAACCATAAGCAAGCATCTCCCAGCGGCGGCCTGAGGGCAGGCCGCCCTACGTTTGCAACGAAGATGCAATAGATTTGAGACCGTAGGGCGGGGTCCCCTGACCCCGCCGGGATTTAGTGGGCTCTTTTTTGACACGCTGAGCCCGCGAAGCGGGCTTTCACGGTTTTGCGCAGCAAAGCCGGCGAGGATATTATACCATGAGCACAAAGTGCGAATGGTATTGCACATCGCGGCCGGTTGCCGTGAACGCGAGTGAACGGCGAGGGCGCGGTGCATTTTAAAAAGGCTGTATAATAGCCGCTCTGCGGATATTATACCACAAGCAAAAATGCTTGCTTGCAAGGGCATTTTTGCGCCGTGGTCAAATGCCGAGCGCGGCACATGTGTGCCGCAAAAGTCCGCGAAGCGGGCTTTCACGGTTTTGCGCAGCAAAGCCGGCGAGGACATTATACCACAGCGCCCCTCTGCCGCGCCACCGTTTTTTTGCGCGCGGCTTAAAAGCGCCCCCCGCCGCATAGGATGGGCGGGGGTGATGTGCATGTTGGCGATTTTGGGGCTCGGCGCGGCGTTTGTGCAGGCGGCGGCGGGGCATATCCTGTATCTCGCGCTGCGGCTGGAGAGCAGCAGCTTCCCGCGGCCCCTGGCGCCCGGCGAGGAGCGCGCCGCGTTCGAGGCCCTGCGCGCCGGCGACACGGCGGCCCGCGACCGGCTGATACGCCACAACCTGCGGCTGGTCGCGCATGTGGCGAAAAAATACTACGCCGCGCCCGGCGCGCAGGATGACATGATCAGCATCGGCACCATCGGGCTCATCAAGGCGGTGGACACCTTTGACCCCGACCGCCGCATCCGCTTTTCGAGCTACGCGAGCCAGTGCATTGAAAATGAGATGCGCATGGCGCTGCGGCACAGGCGGCGGGAGCCGTTGACGGTATCGCTGCAGGATCCGCTGGAGAGCAGCGCCGCCGACGGCGGCGCGCTGACGCTGGCGGACGTTCTGCCGGACGAAGCCGTGATGGAGGATACCTGTGAGCAGCGCGACGCGCTGGCCCGCCTGCGCAGGCTGGTGGACGCGCTGCCCGCGCGCGAGCGGCAGGTGGTCACGCTGCGCTACGGTCTGGGCGGGCGCCCGCCGCTGACCCAGCAGCAGGTGGCGGCGCGGCTGAACATCAGCCGCAGCTACATCTCCCGCATCGAAAAGCGCGCGCTCGACACGCTCAAGGCCCGTTGGCCGCAGAACTGAACACACAGAAATGCGCTGCGCGCCACAGACTGTCGAAAAAGGCGTTTTTTGAATCCATCGGCCTCGGCTGACATGAGCGGGCAGTTTATCGCGCACCTTTTGATTTTCAAGGCTTTCAAGGCTGAAATTTCAAGAAAGCACCACAAAGGGCGCACTTACTCACCACCGGCAGGAGCCGGCGGCGGTAAGTGCGCCCCGCTCCTTATCCACATTGTTTAAAGTAGATCTGAGCCAATCTATTCTTCTCTCCATACAGGTTTTCA
>CANRBN010000084.1 GCA_947628865.1 uncultured Gemmiger sp. | reverse complement strand
GGGTCGATGTTCTTTTTGACGGTGTAGACCTGGCCCTCGTCGTACACGCTGGTCACGAAGCCGCCGAGCAGGGCCGGAGCGACGTTGTCGGGATGGCCCTCGATGGCGGTGGCGAGCGTGAGCATCTGCCGGCGGGTGAACTTATCGCCGAGCAGGGCGTTGGCGCCGAGGATGCCGGCCACGATGCAGGCCGAGCTGGAGCCGAGGCCCCTCGTCATCGGGATGGCGTTCGTCTGCGAGATGCGCAGGCCCTTGAGCGGCAGGCCGAGCTGGTCATACACGGCGCGGGCGCTGCGGTAGACGAGGTTGTTGGGCCCGGTGGGGATGTGCGTGCCGTCGGCAGCCGAGATGCGCACGGCATCGCTGGCCGAAAAGGTGTAGACGTTGTGCATCGACAGCGCAAGGCCGAGTGAATCGAACCCGGCGCCGACGTTGGCGCTGGTGGCCGGAACGGTGACGCGGATGATGCTGCGTGCCATACTATGCGTTCCTCCCTGACTTGTGTGCGGTCTTCAGCCCGGCATGCGCTTGAGCACCAGCGCCGGCTCGCCGCCCAAAAGCGCGACCTTTTGGCAAAGCGCCTCGGTGCCGGCGGCGTCGAGCGGCGCGGTGAGCACGGCGGCCTCGCCGGCGGCGGCATCCTCGAACACCAGGGCGGCATCGGGGCCGGCCAGCTCCGCGAGCACGGCGCCGCCAAGGCCCCTGGCGCGCAGGTAGCGCGGGCAGCGGGCGGGATCCGGCAAAAGGCCGGGGCGCCGCTCGGACGGCTGCCAGAACAGGCTGTCGTGGATCTTGACGCCGTTTTTGAGCGCGTCGATCACGTCGGCCACCACGGCGCTGGCCGTGGGCAGCTTGCCGGCGCCCTTGCCGTAAAAGACCACGTCGCCGAGCATATCGCCCTGCATGAGCACGGCGTTGAACACATCGTTGACGCCGGCGAGCTGGTTGTCCGCCGGGACGAGCATCGGCTCGACGCCGGCGGCGGGGCCGGTCTCGCCCTCGGCGTACCAGGCGATGAGCTTGACGGCGCAGCCCAGGCCCGCGGCCGCCTTGACGTCGGCGGCGGTCACGGCGCGGATGCCGCGGGTGGGGATGTTCTCGGGGTAGAGGTGCCGCCCGCAGGCGAGCGAGCCCAAAATGGCGATCTTGCGCCCGGCATCGCGCCCGTCGACATCGTCGCCGGGATCCTTGGTCTCGGCGTAGCCGAGCTCCTGCGCGATCTTGAGCGCGGCGTCAAAGCCCATGCCCTCGTTCTGCATCTTGGTGAGCATGAAGTTGGTGGTGCCGTTGACGATGCCCTGCACCGCGTGGATGTGGTTGGCGGCCAGGCACTGGTGCATCGGCGTGATGATGGGCGTGCCGCCGCCGACGCTGGCCTCGAACAAAAACGCAACATGGTTCTGTTTGGCCAGGGCCAGCAGCTCGGCGCCGTAGGTGGCGACCATCTCCTTGTTGGAGGTACACACGCTGCGCCCGCTTTGCAGGCAGCGCGTGACATAGGGGTAGGCGAATTTGGTGCCGCCGATGGTCTCGACCACGACGCGGACTTCGTCATCGGCGAGGATGGTGTCAAGATCCTGGACGAACAGGGCGGCATCCGGCGTGGCGGAGAAATCCCGCACGTCGAGGATGTATTTGACCTCGACCGGCGCCCCGACGCGGCGCTCGATGGCGGCGGCGTTGCGGCGACAGACCTCCAGCACGCCGCTGCCGACGGTGCCGAACCCCAGTATGGCGATCTTGGGCATGGGCTTTCTCCTTCCCCCTCGGTGAGCTCAACAAACGAAAAAAGGCGCGTCAGCCGCCGCGGCGCACCTCGACGACATCGGGGTCGCGCGCGAGGCGGCGCATCATCTCCTCCACCGACATCTGCATGGTGCCGGTGCGCACCGTGACCTCGACCTGGGCGGTGCCGTTGGCGGGGCGGGACTGCGTGATGGTGACGACCGACGCTCCCGCCGCCGACACGCCGGAAAGCAGCTTTTGCAGCGCGCCGGTGTGGTCGCGCAGGGTGGCGGTCAGGGTAAGGGTCTCGCGGCCCGTCTCGGCGTCAAAGACGACGTCCTTGTATTTATAAAACGCGCTGCGCGAAATGCCCGCCTGCTGCACCGCCGCCGAGATGCTCGCCGCGCGCCCGGCGGCCAGCAGCTCCTTGGCCTCCAGCACCTTGCCGAACACCGCCGGCAGGGCCGCGGCATCGACCAGCAGAAAGTGACGTTCCGGCATGGTATGTACCCCCATTGCAGACAGTTGTCTTTGTGCGAGAATCATCATAGCACGCCGCGCGCGGCGGCGCAAGCGTTTTGGGCGCAGTTTTTGTTTTTTGGCAACCTGCACAGCGGCGCGCAGATGCTGTCGAGATTTTTTGGCCGCGGACAACAGCGTGTCGAGTTCCTCGACACGCGGCAAAAGAGGGGTTCGGCTACGCTGGCTGCGCCAGTCCGCCTGCACCCCTCTCTTGGACACACCCCGTCGCAAAAAATGCCATTCTCATGCCCCGAGGCGACTCGAACGGCATTTTTTGCTCTGGAGGTATCGTCCTCGTCTGCTCATGTCAGCCGAGGCCGATGGATTTAAAATACCTTTTTTCGACATTCTGAAGCTCGCCCCGTGCGGCGCATGCCGCGCGGGGCGGACGAAAGGTCAGTGCCGGCGCATCAGGCGAGGCCGTGGGCCTGCAGCCACACCGCCGCCAGATACCGCTCGTTCGGGTCGGAGGAGTTGATGTTGTACGGGTTGCCGCCGGCGCCGGCGAAGCTGCCGTCGACCCCAAAGCCGCCCATCGGGTTGACCGGGCCGGTGTAGGTGTCCTGCATGTTGTCCTCGGTGTAGTAGCCGACGGCGCCGCCGCCGCTGATGATGCGGCCTGTAGCGGTATCGAAATGCCGCTGGACGACGTTCTCGGCGACCGGGAACTCCTTGTATTCGAGATCCTTTTCGATCTCCTCCATCAGCGCTTTCCAGAACTTCTGGGTCGGACGACCGTTCTTGGCGCCGTACTTGGTCATATCGGCGGGCTTGTCATAGCCCCACCACACCGCGGTGACGTAGTAGGGCGTGAGGGCGGCGAACGTGTAGTCACGGTCGTCGCTGGTGGTGCCGGTCTTGCCGACGGCCTCCAGCCCGTTCTCAAGGTCCGGCGCCATGCCGGAGGCCGTGCCGGCGCTCGTGTTGATGACGTTGTACAGCAGCCGGTTCATAATGGTGGCGGTGTCGGGCCGGATGGCCTGCGTGGTGGTCACGCGGCGGGTGTTGTCGATGATGAGGTTGTCGTTGGAATCGTAGACGCGGGTAAAGTAGTGCGGCGTGGTGAACGTGCCGTCGTAGAAGATGGAGTAGGCGCCGGCCAGCTGCACCACCGTCAGGCCCTGGTACTGCGCGCCCAGCACGATGGGCGCGAGATCCATATCGTTCTCGGCGGACAGGTAGGAGCAGCCCAGGGTATCGTGCACGAACGTAAAGATATCCTCGGCGCCGACCATGTTGCCCACCTGCACCGCGATGGTGTTGTAGGAGCGGCGCAGGCCGTCATACACGAGCATGATGGAGCCCTTGCCGCCGGCGCCGCCGTAGTTGGAGGGCCAGTCACGCCAGACATCGTTGCGCGCCAGGTTCACGGCCGCGTAGGGATCCGTCGGCAGTCCGAGCTTTCTGCAGCGATCGGTGTCCAGCACCTTTTTCTCCGCCGCGAAGTACAGCGGCACGTCGGCGACGGGGCTGGAATAGTGCACGATGCGGTTGTCGATGGCGCGGCAGTAGGCGCCGATGGGCTTCATCGTCGAACCGGTCTGGTGCGGGATGGTGGCGCGGTTGGTGCCGCGGTCATATTTCTTTTCGCCCAGGCCGCCGACGATGGCCAGGATGTTGCCGTCGTAGTCCAGCACGGCGGCGGCCATCTGGGTGCGCACCCACTCGTAAAAGACGACCGTCTCGCCGTCGTCGCTCTTGCCGGTGCGCAGCTCGGTCTCGGCGTCGTCCTTGTAGACGGGCAGATCCTCCTCGGCAAAGACCGAGCTGCCGTCGGGGTTCAGGGGCAGGCCGGCCTCGTCATAGCTGATCTCGGCGTCCACGGGGATGGAGGTGGCGACCTCCTCTTGATGGCGGTAGGCGGGGAAGAACTCGTCGTCCTCGTTGTAGGCGAGGCGCTCGATGGTCTCCTGGATATAGGGGTCGACGGTGCTCTCGATGCGCAGGCCGCCGGAGAAGATCTCGGCGCGGGCCTCCTGCGCGCTCAGGCCGCGGACTTCCTGCAGAGCGGTCATCAGATCCTCATACAGGGCGTCGGTGAACCAGGAATTGCGCGAGGTTCGTGTGACCAGCTCGCGGTTGGCGTTGCTCTCGACCAGGCGGATGGGCTCCGCCTGCGCGGCGGCGCACTCGGCCTCGGTGATCATGCCCTGGTTGCGCATCAGGCCGAGCACATAGTCACGGCGCTGCTTGAGGTTCTCGGGGTTGGTGAACGGGTTGTAGCGCGTGGGGTTCTTGGTGATGGAGGCGAGCACCGCACACTCCGAGAGCGTGAGGTCGGAGACGCTCTTGCCGAAATACTCGTTGGCGCCGACCTCCATGCCGTTGATGGTGCCGGTGAGCGAGATGGTGTTGAGGTAGGCCTCGAGCACCGTCTCCTTGCTGTAGCGGCGGGCCACGCCCATGGCACGGAAGATCTCGCGCACCTTGCGCATGATGTCCACCTCATCGTCATGGGTGAGGTTTTTGATGAGCTGCTGCTCCAGCGTCGAAGCGCCCTGCTGGGAGCCCAGCAGGCGGTCGTTGGTGAACTCGTTGAGGGCGGCGGCGATGGTGCGCTTGATGTTGATGCCAAGGCTCTCCTGGTAGAAATCCTTGTCCTCGATGGCGATGACGGCGTTCTGGAGGTTTTTGGGCATCTCGCTGATGTCCTTCCAGATGCTGTTGTTGTCGCCGGTGAGGGTGGCGTACTGGTCGCCGTTGATGTCGTAGATGATGCTGGTCTGCGCCAGCTCCAGGCTGTCAAGATCCAGCATTTCCTCGTCGCCGGCGGTGACCTGCACGACATACATCGAAAGCAGCACGGCCCCCACGCTGGCAGCCATGACGCCAAGGCAGATCACGCAGCCGATCAGCGTAAAGAAGATACGCAGGATCGCCAGCGGGATGTTGCGCCTTTTCTTCTTCTTCCTGCGGCGCTTGCCGGGCGCGGCGGGCGCGGTGCCGCCGGTCGCAGCCGCGTCGGTCGAAACGCTGCGCTGCGCCTGCTCGCGACCGTTGTTTTGCGCATTGGCGTCTATGGGAACCGCCTCCTTGCCGGGCGCCGGGCGCCCATGATGCTTTGTATCGGGCAGTCGGTGCGCCAGGGGCGCACTGACACGCTATCACACTTTGTAAGTATAACACAAACCGCCGCGGATTGTACAGCGTTTGCCCCAAAATTCACAACTTTTTACAAAAGGCGGGTTTTCGTGCCGCGCGCCGGGCATACTAAAAGCGGCACGGCCATCTGCCGCGCCGCAAAAGCCTGTTTGAGGGGGAGTTGTACGGATGCAAAACGAGCTGCCCGCCGGCTGGCGGTGGTATCTTTCGGCGCTGGGCGGGCTGGCGGCGCTGTGCATTGCCGGCGCGGCGGTGTGGCTGGCGCTGGCGCAGCGCCCGCAGCCCGCGCCCGCGGCCTATCTGCTCAGGGATGACGGAGGCCGCCTGGCGCTGTACGCCGCCGACGGCACCGGCCCCCTGGCCGAGTATGACATCTACACCCGCCTTTTGCCGGAGGAGGACGTTCTGGCCCTGCAAAACGGCGTGGCGGTGCAGAGCGCCGACGAATTGCAGCGCCGGCTGGAGGATTACGGCATGTGAGCTACCGCGCCAGCAGCAGCGCCCGCAGCGCCGCGGCGTCCTCAGCCGTGGCCGCCGCGCCGGCGTCCACCAGCTCCTGCCGGGTGCCGTAGCCGAACAGCACCCCGATGCAGGGGATGCCGTTCGCTTGAGCGCCCTTGACGTCGTAGTCACGGTCGCCGACCATGACGGCGCGGGCCGCATCGGCATGGGTCTTTTCCAGCGCCCAGGCGATGACCTCCCGCTTTTCGGTGCGGGTCTCCTCGAGCGTGGAGCCGGCGACGAAATCAAAATACCGCGCAAGGTCAAAGTGTTCAAGGATCTGCCGCGCGAACGGCTCCGGCTTGGAGGTGGCGAGCACCACCTGCCGCCCGGCGCCCTTCAGCGCGGCGAGCAGGCCGGGGATGCCGGGGTAGACCTCGTTTTCAAACATGCCCTTGGGGACGAAGTATTCGCGGTAAAGGGCGAGCGCCTGCCGCGCCGCGGCCTCGTCGAGGCCCGCATAGCGCCGGAAGCTCGCGAGCAGCGGCGGGCCGATGTAGCGGTAGAGCGCCTCGCGCGCGGGCACCGGCCTGCCCAGCTTTCGCAGCGCGTAGGCCACGCCGCCCGTGATGCCGACGCCGGGGTCGGTGAGGGTGCCGTCCAAATCAAACAAGATCGTATCGTACATCGTTTTTCTCAACTCCATCGGCCCGGGCGGGCATGCCAGCAGGCGCACGTCCGCAGCCGGCCGCGCGCGGCGAAGCTCAGTTGAATTTGAAGATCTTCTGCGCCACGCGGTAGCCGGCCAGGCTGATGGCGCGCCCGCTCCTGCCGGGCAGGTAGCAGCCGCCTGCCACCGAGAACACGCACCGGCGGTACAGGCGCTTGTCATAGGCGCGCAGCTCGGCCCACAGGGCCTTGCGCTTTTGCAGCGCCTCGTCGCTGCCGTCCATGGCCAGGAAGATGCTGGCGATGGCCATCATCATGGAAAAATAGTTGAGCATATACCCGCGCAGCCGCTTTTGCTCCGGCGGCAGGGCGTACACATCCACCGCCCTCATCATGATGCGCACCACCCGCAGCTGCTGGTCGATGCGCTTCATCATGTTCTTTTCGTTGACGCTCTGATCCTCGCGCCCGATGAAATAGCGGTACAGATCGAGCGGCATATAATAGATGGTCTTGACGTACGGCAGCGGCTGGTAGACGAAGATGTTGTCTACATAAAACGTGTGCCTGGGCAGCTCGAGCCCGCAGTCCCGCAGGATCTGTGTGCGGTAGATGACGCTGTGCATGAGGATGTTCTGGCTGGGCGGGAAGATGCCGATCTCGTTCCAGCCGAACACCCGCTCCCGCGGCAGGATGCCCCGGTAGCCGATGGTGTGGGAGGTGTTGTCCGCCGCGTGCTCATACACATAGTTGCACATGAGCAGGTCGAGCGGCTCCCCGCCGTTTTCCGCCGCGGCGGCGAACTCCCGCAGCTTGGCCAGCACCTTTTGCAGCGCGTCGGTGTCGAGCCAGTCGTCGGAATCGACGACCTTGAAATACACGCCCCTCGCGTTGCGGATGCCCTGGTTGACGCCCTCGCCGTGGCCGCCGTTCTCCTGATGGATGGCGCGCACGATGGCGGGAAAGCGGGCGGCGTAGTCGTCGGCGATGCCGGCGGTATCGTCGGTGGAGCCGTCGTCCACCAAAAGGATCTCGGCCTCCTCGCCGGCGGTGAGCAGCGTTTCGATGCAGTGCTCCATATAGGCGGCGGAGTTATAGCAGGGCACGGTGAATGTGATGAGCTTTTGCATGGCTTTCCCCTCTCACTCTTTGCTCAGGGGCCGAAAGTCCCTTTACCAGCATACCTGTTTTTGCGCAAAAAAACAAGTGCGCCGGGAACAAAGTTCACGGCGCGCAGCGCGTGTCGCGATTTTGACGCGCTGCAAAAGAGGGGTTCGGCTACGCTGGCTGCGCCAGTCCGCCTGCACCCCTC
>CANRBN010000083.1 GCA_947628865.1 uncultured Gemmiger sp. | reverse complement strand
AGTCTCCGGCCTAAGAGCCGCGCTTCGCGCGGTTGGCCTCCGACATGCGCCTGCGGGCGCGAGCATGTCAGCCGAGGTCGATGGATTCAGAAAACACCTTTTTCGACAGTCTGTCTGCCCCCGCAAGGGGGCATTTTCAGTGTAGAAGAGCCTTAAAAGCCTGTCAAATCTACGCCTGCACCGCCGCTTTCAGCAGCCAGCGCACGCACAGCGCCAGCAGCACGGCCAGCCCAAGCGCGCCGACCGCCAGCAGCGTCAACGCGTTGGTGTGCACACCGAAGTTCACAAAGAACTCGATGATCTGGTCAAGCGACAGGCACACGACCATGAACAGCATGTACAGGAGCCAACCGCCCGCGCGGCCAAAGCGGGAGATGATGCCCCCCGCCAGCAGCGCCACCGGCAGCGGCGCCAGCAGCAAGATCAGCCACGCGAACCACGGCGTATGCGCAAAGGTGGGCAGGATGGTCAGCCCCGTGCGGCCGTAGAGCAGCGGGTGCAGCACGGCGCCCACGCCGCCCCACACCAGCGCCCCGGCACCCAAAATGGCGTCGTGCGCGAGCATCGAGATCAAATGCCCCGCCAGCGCCCCCCGGCGCGTGAGGGGGAACCGCAGATGCAACTGGTATTCCACGACAAAACGTGTGACGTTGACGATGATCATGCAGCCCGCCGCGCCGTACACCGCGGCGGCGGTGCCGGCAGCCGGCACGCGCTCGACGTCGCCTTTGCCAAACACCGACACGAACACGATGACGGCCTGGATGATCTCGCCCAGCAGCCAGGCCCCGCCCTGGATGCCCAGCTCCAGCTTGAGGTCGTCAAGATCCACCCTGACGATGCCCCGGATCATGCGCAGCATAAAAACCCCTCCTTTACAGCGCCAGCCGGTGCAGCTCGCGCACCGTCAGCGCATAAAACACCACGAACAGCACGGCCCCGCCCGCCGGCGTCGCCCAGCGCACGATGTTCACAAAGCCAAGGTAGGCATGCTCGCCGTCGGCCATCAGCAGCAGCGCGAGCAGGGGCAGCACCAGGCACAGCACGATGACCGCGATCATCGCCGCCGCGATGAGCACCACGGCGCGCCAGCCCCGGCGGTTTTTGAGCAGCGGCATCCAGCCGAACACCGCCCCGGCGCCGAGCATCGGGATCAGCAGATACCACAGGCCGCCGCCCGCCAGCACGGTGCCCATGATCGCCTGCACGCTGTCGCCCGCGAGGGGCCCCAGCACCAGCGGCGTCGCGGCGGCGCTGGCGATGCTCAGCAGCGTCGCGGCAAGGGCGCTGACGAGCATGGCCACCGTATAGCCCACGATGATCTGCCGGCGCGTGGCGCCGCACCCCAGCGTCAGCCTGGCGAACAGGCCGCAGATGTTCGAGATGCCGATGGCGTGCATCAGGATGAACAGATACTGGAACATGTTCACATAGATAAAAAAGATGCTCCCTTGCCCGAAAACACGCACCAACGCAAGATCCGCCGCCACGGCGCCCGCCATGATCAGGTGGTACGAAAGGATCTGGCGGCAAAAATACAAAGCCGGTCTCATGCCTGCCCCTCCTGTTCATGCCCGCACAGCGCCACGAACACCTTTTGCAGGCTGAGCGCCCCCAGCTCCACCGCCTCGCCGCGCTCGGCCAGCGTGGCGGCGGGCGCGCGCACCACACAGCTCACATAGCTGCCCAGCGCCTCGCGGTGCAAAACGGCATAGCCCGCGCAGGCGGCCTCGACCGCCTCGGCGGGGCCGCTCACGGTGCAGAACTGCGCCAAAAGCTCGTCGGTGGGCGTGTCCTCGATGAGCCTGCCCTCCTTGAGGATGAGCACCCGCTCAAAGATGGCGGCGCCCTCCTCCAAAATGTGCGTCGAGATGACGAACGTCCGCCCCGTGGCCAGGTGGTCATCGAGCAGCAGGCGGTAAAAATCCTCCCGCGCGACGACGTCCAGCCCCGCCACCGGCTCGTCCAGCAGCGTCACCGGCGCGCGGCTGGCCAGCGCCATCACGATGGTCAGCATGCTCTGCATGCCCTTGCTCAAACGCCCGATCTTCTGCTTGACGTCCAGCCTGAACTGCTGGATGAGCGTTTGGGCGTATCCCTCGTCCCAGTGCGGGTAGAAAAGCCGCCCCATGCGCAGGTAATCCCTCACCTTCAGCGCCACCTCGCCGGAATCGGCCCGCACGCCGATCTCGCGGCTGAAGCACAGGTCGGCCAGCGCTCGCTCGTTCTCCCACACCGGCTCGCCGCCGTAGGTGACCTCGCCCGACGTGACCGGGATCTGCGCCGTCAGGGCGGAGAGCAGCGTCGTCTTGCCGGCGCCGTTGCGCCCGATGAGCCCGTAGATGTGCCCCGGCTCCAGCGTGACGCTCACGCCGTCCAGCGCGAGCGTTTCCTTATACTGTTTGCACACGTTTTTGGCGCAAAGTGCTTTTTGTTCCATCGTGTTTTACCCCTCTTTCTTTTCGGTAAAGGCTTTGGTCAGCAAAGCCCCGGTCTCTTCGCGGGTCAGCCCCAGGCGCCGCGCCTCGGCGGCCAGCGGCCGGACGAACTGGGCGTAGAACGCCGCCCGCCGCTTTTGCAGGATGCGCGCGGCGGCGCCCTCGGCCACGAACATGCCGATGCCCCGGCGCTTGTACAAAATGCCGTCGTCCACCAGCTGGTTGATGCCCTTGGCGGCGGTGGCGGGGTTGATGCGCAGGGTGCGCGCGAGCTCGTTGGTGCTGGGCACCTGCGCGCCCTCGCCCCAGTCCCCGTGGAGGATACCGTCCTCGAGCATCTGTGCGATCTGGAGATAGATGAGGCTCTGGTCGTTCAAAATGACGTTCAAAAAAGCCCTCCTTTCCGTGTCGGCGGTGCGTTGGTTCATTACTTGTGTAACTAACCATAGCACCTGGCGGCGTCGCTGTCAACCCCCGGCGAACACTTTTTTTCTTTTTTGCGAAATTTTGCCCCCGCCCCGCAAAAATGATTGAAATGCCCGCCGTTTTCCGCTATAATATCTCCATGTGATTTCCTGCGGTGCGGAGGGCGCGTTCGTGAACGGCTGGTACAAGGCGTTTGAGTACATCACCTGGGTGTTCCAGCTGGGCTTTTCGCTTTTGTTCCCGCCGGTCTGCTGCGCCGCCGCCTGCTGGTGGCTGACCGTCAAGCTGGGCGTCGGTTACTGGGTCTGGGTGCCGGGGCTGCTGCTCGGCCTGGCCGTGGCCGGCGCCACCTTTGCGAGCTTCGTGCGGTACTGGGCCCGCCAGCAGGACAAAGAGGACAAAGCCGCCCAAACGCCCCGCCGCAGCGGCTTCAACGGGCACTGAAAGGACAAAACGCCGATGTTCACCCTCCAGCCGGACAGCAAAAAGGAAGTGCTGCGCATCGGCGGCGGCACGCTCGTGCTGGCCGCCGTGATGGTGGCGGTGTTCGGCGTGCTGGCGGCCTTTGGCGTCATCGCGTTCGACTATACCGTACCGCTGGCGGCGCTCGCGGGCAGCGGGGTGACGGTGCTCAACTTCACGCTCATGTGCCTGACCATGCAAAAGGCCGTGGCCGTCTCGCAGGATGCCGCCAGGGTGCGCGGCATCATCCAGTTGAGCTACAATGGCCGCATGTTCATGATGGCCGCGTGGTGTGTTGCGGCGTGGTGGGCGCCCTGCTTCAACTTTGTGGCCGGGGCGCTGCCGCTGCTCTTCCCGCGGGCGGTCATCCTGTTTTTGCAGCGCACCGGGCGCTACCCCGATGGCGACCCGCTTTCGCGGCAGCCCGCCGCCGAACCCGAACCTGACGCCAGTGAGGAGAAATGACGATGGAAGTTTCTATCAACGGCGCGCGCATTTTAGCTACGTTTGAGAATGTCCCGCTCCTCGGCACCGTGCACATCACGCAGACGGTGGCCGTGGGCTGGGTCGTGCTCATCCTCATCTCGGCGCTGTGCATCTGGCTGGGCGCCGGGCTCAAGGTGACCGGCATCTCGCGCAAGCAGGCGGTGTCGGAGATGCTGGTCTCGAGCCTTGTCGATTTCGTGCACGGCAACATGGGCGAGGATATGGACCAGTACATCCCGCTCGTCGGCACCATCTTCGTCTCCAGCGTCGTGTCCAACCTCATCAGCCTCATCGGCTTCTGGAGCCCCACCGCCGACCTGATGACCGAGCTCGGCTGGGCGCTCGTCGTCTTCGTGCTCATCACCTACCACAAGATCAAGGCGAGCGGCATCGGCGGGTACTTAAAGGGCTTCCTTGACCCCATCTTCCTCATGGCGCCCATCAACGTCATGTCCGAGCTGTTCACCCCCATCAGCATGGCCTGCCGTCATTTCGGCAACATTTTGTCCGGCACCGTCATCAACGGGCTGCTGTACGCGGCGGTGGCCGCCGCCAGCTACGCGCTGTTCGGCTTCCTCTCGGCCAACCTGCCCGTCGGGCTCGTGTTCCTGGCGGCGGGGGCCGTGTGCATCTTCCTCCACAAGAAAAAGGGCAAGGGCAGGAAATATCTCGTCATCGGCATCGTCTGCTGTGTGCTCGGCGTGCTGGGCGTCTTGAGCGCGCTGCCGCTCATCGGCGACGTGCTCACCGGCTTCCCCGTGCTCACCATCGGCCTGCCGGCCATCACCAGCTTCTACTTTGACTGGTTCACCGGCTGCATCCAGGCGTTCATCTTCTGCACGCTGACCACCATCTTCATCAAGCAGGCCACCGAGGCGTAACGCCGCGGGCGCGCTTGAACATACAACAGTCGCCCCACCATGCAAAAACAGGAGGTTCTCAGTTATGGATTTCACGATTTTGGCTAAAGGTATCGCTCTGGCCGGGTGCGCCATCGGCGCCGGTCTTGCCCTGATCGCCGGCATCGGCCCCGGCATCGGCGAAGGCAACGCCGTGGCCCGCGCCTGTGAGGCCGTCGGCCGCCAGCCGGAATGCCTCAAGGACGTGCGCAGCCTGCTCATCCTCGGCGTCGCGCTGTCCGAGACGACCGGTATCTACGGCTTCGTCACCGGCCTGGTGCTCATCTTCCTGGCCCCCGGCATGTTTATGAACTTCCTCGGCTGATCATCCCGTTTTGACAAGGAGGGCTCACAATGCCCAGCATCTATCAATCCCTCGTCGCGGTCGAGCCGTTCACCCTCATCGCCACCATCTGCAACCTGTTCATCCAGATGCTCATCGTCAAGCACTTTTTCCTTGACAAGGTGCTGGCCGTGCTCGACGAGCGCCGCAAGGCCGCCGACGCCGAGATCGCGGCGGCGCAGTCGGCCCACGCCGAGGCCGACGCCATCAAGAGCGAGTATGAGCAGAACATGCTCAAGGCCAAAGCCGAGGCCGACAGCATCGTTTCCGGCGCGCAGAAGACCGCCGCCGCCCGCAGCGAGGCCATGCTCGGCGAGGCGCGCGAGCAGGCCGCCCGGCTCAAGCAGAAGGCCGAGGCCGACATCGCGCAGGAGCGCAAGAAGGCCGTCAACGACCTCAAAAACGAGATCGGCGGCATGGCGATGGAGATCGCCGGCAAGGTCGTCGAGCGCGAGATCAGCGAGAAAGACCATCAGGCCCTCATCGACGAGTTCATCAGGAACGTGGGTGAGAGCGCATGACCGAGCTTGCCAAACGCTACGGCGGCAGCTTGTATGACCTCGCCGCCGAGGAGCACCTTGAGGAGCCGCTGCTGAGCGAGCTCGATACCGCGGTGGCCGCCTTTGCGCAGGAGCCCGCGTATCTGCGCCTGCTCTCGGCGCCCAATGTGCCCAAAAGGGAGCGCCGCGCCCTGCTGGACGAGGCGTTTGCCGGCGCGCACCCCTACACCGTCAACTTCTTGAAGCTGCTGTGTGACGAGGGCGCCCTGCGCGAGCTGCCCGCCTGCGCGCGCGCCTACCGCGACCTGTACAACAAGGCCCACGGCATCCTCGAGGTCACCGCCGCGTCGGCGGTGGCGCTGCCGGCTGCCGAGCGGGAGCGGCTGCGCCAAACGCTCGAGCAGAAGACCGGCAAACAGGTGGAGCTCACCGTCAAGGTGGAGCCCGCCCTTTTGGGCGGCGTGCGGCTCGATATGGGCGGCGTCCAGCTGGACGGCACCGTCCGCCGCCGCCTCGACGCCCTCAAGGCGCAGCTGGCCGCCGCGACGCTGTGACGCCTGCCGCCCGGCCCGGCATCCCGTGACCGTTGTCTTTTTGCAGGGGGCGGCGTCCCCGACGCCCCGCCGCAAGACCCTGTTGTTTCTCTTCTCACCCCTGCCAGAATCAAAGATTGTGTGGTGAACCGACAAGTGCAACTCAAACCCGAACAGATCTCCAAGATCATCCGCGCCCAGATCAAGCACTACGAAAACGTCGTCGAGCAGAGCGAGACCGGCACCGTCATCATGGTCGGTGACGGCATCGCCCGTGCCTCCGGCCTTGAAAAGTGCATGGCGGGTGAGCTGATCCAGTTTGAAAACGGCGAGTACGGCATGGCCCAAAACCTGGAGGAAAACTCCGTCTCCATCGTGCTGCTCGGCTCGGACGAGGGCATCAAGGAGGGCGGCACCGTCAAGCGCACCGGGCGCGTCGTCTCCGTGCCGGTGGGCGAGGCGATGATCGGCCGCGTGGTCAACGCCCTCGGCCAGCCCATCGACGGCAAGGGCCCCATCGACGCGAGCGAGTACCGCCCCATCGAGAACCAGGCCCCCGGCATCATCGCCCGCCAGCCCGTCAAGGAGCCGCTGCAGACCGGCATCAAGGCCATCGATTCCATGATCCCCATCGGCCGCGGCCAGCGCGAGCTCATCATCGGCGACCGCCAGACCGGCAAGACCGTCATTGCCACCGACACCATCATCAACCAGAAGGGCAAGGACGTCATCTGCATCTACGTCGCCATCGGGCAAAAGCGCTCCACCGTCGCCACGCTGGTCGAGAACCTCGCGCAGAACGGCGCCATGGACTATACCATCGTCGTCTCGGCCACCGCGTCCGAGCTGGCGCCGCTGCAATACATCGCGCCCTACGCCGGCTGCGCCATGGGCGAATATTTCATGAACAAGGGCCGGCATGTGCTCATCATCTATGACGATCTGTCCAAGCACGCCGTGGCCTACCGCGCGCTGTCGCTGCTCATCCGCCGCCCGCCGGGACGCGAGGCCTACCCGGGCGACGTGTTCTACCTGCACAGCCGCCTCTTGGAGCGCGCCGCCAAGCTGAGCGATGCGAACGGCGGCGGTTCCCTGACCGCGCTGCCCATCATCGAGACGCAGGCCGGCGATGTCTCGGCCTACATCCCCACGAACGTCATCTCCATCACCGACGGGCAGATCTTTTTGGAGACCGAGCTGTTCCACTCCGGCATCATGCCGGCGGTCAACCCCGGCATCTCGGTGTCCCGCGTGGGCGGCAACGCCCAGATCAAGGCGATGAAAAAGGTCGCCGGCACGCTCAAGCTGATCTACTCGCAATACCGTGAGCTGCAGGGCTTCGCGCAGTTCGGCTCCGACCTGGACGCCGACACCAAGGCGCGCCTTGCGCAGGGCGAGCGCATCGTCGCGGTGCTCAAGCAGGATCGCAACAGCCCCGTCGATGTCGAAAAGCAGGTCGCCATCCTCTATGCCACCGTCAACGGCTACCTCAAGGACGTCGCCGTCGCCGACATCGCCGAGTACGAGCGCAGCCTGTACGAGCATCTTGACAACGACGCGCAGGGCGCCGCGGTGCTGCAGGCCATCCGCGAGACCGGGGCCCTGAGCGCCGAGAGCGAGGAGGCCCTCAAGGCCGTTCTCGAAGCCTTTACCAAACAGTTCATCGCTGCCCACTAAAAGGCGTACTTCCCGCAGGGGGGCACCCCGCGGCCGCCGCAGACCCATCGCAGGGGGGCGGCGTCCCCGACGCCCCGCCGTCCCTGCCCAACCACCAAAAAGGAGGTGCTGTGCATGGCATCCATGAAGGACATCAAGCTGCGCATCAAGAGCGTGCAGAGCACCATGCAGATCACCAAGGCGATGGAGCTGGTGGCTTCCTCCAAGCTGCGCCGCGCCAAGGAGCGGGT
>CANRBN010000082.1 GCA_947628865.1 uncultured Gemmiger sp. | reverse complement strand
TGCGGATGTGGAGGCGGCTGCCCGCGCCGTCGATGCCATGCTCGCCATGCTGCGCAGCAGCATCCCGCTGGAGGAGCAGACCGTTCGCTACTGCATCGGCCTTGCCCGCGGCGGGGAAGAGAACCGCGTTCGCGAACTGACCGGCGATTTTATCGCCGTCTCGGCCCGTGGCCGGCCCATCCGGCCCAAGACCCTTGGCCAGAAAGAGTATCTGGCGGCCATCCGCGAGCACCCCGTCACGTTCGGCGTCGGGCCCGCCGGCACCGGTAAGACCTATCTGGCCGTTGCCATGGCGGTGCGCGCTTTCAAGGGCAAGGAGGTCAGCCGCATCATCCTGACCCGCCCGGCTGTGGAGGCGGGGGAGCGCCTGGGCTTTTTGCCCGGCGATCTGCAAAACAAGGTGGACCCGTACCTGCGCCCGCTGTATGACGGCCTGTTCGACCTGCTCGGCGCCGAGACGTTCCAAAAGCTCGTCGAAAAGCAGCTCATCGAGGTCGCGCCGCTCGCCTACATGCGCGGGCGCACACTGGACGACGCGTTCATCATCCTCGACGAGGCACAGAACACCACGCCCGAGCAGATGAAGATGTTTTTGACCCGCATGGGCACCGGCTCCCACGTCGTCGTGACCGGCGATGTCACGCAGATCGACCTGCCCGACAAGGCCCGCAGCGGCCTGCTGGACGCGCTCGAGATCCTCAAGGGCGTGGAGGGCATCGCCTGTGTCTGGCTGACGGACAAGGACGTCGTGCGCCACCCGCTCGTGCAGCGCATCGTGCGCGCGTATGAAAAGGCACAGGCCAAACCGAAAGAGCATCCGTCTCGGTAAAACAAAGGAGGGCTCCCCATGTCCAACAAAGTGCTGATACGCAACGACCAGAACACCGTCAAGGTGCCGTCCGGGCTGCGCATCCTCATCCGGCGCAGCTGCAATGCGGTGCTGGAATATGAGCATTTCCCCGATCCCGCCGAGATCAGCGTGACTTTTGTGGACAATGCGCGCATCCGGCAGCTGAACGCCCAGTACCGCCAAAAGGACACGGCCACCGATGTGCTCAGCTTCCCGCTGGGCGAAAACGGCAGCTATGATACCAATGCCGAGAATGGCTGCAAGGTGCTGGGCGACATCGTCATCTCGATGGAGCGCGCGATGGAGCAGGCCGAGCTGTACGGCCACAGCCTGCAGCGGGAGGTCGCCTATCTCACGGTACATTCCATGCTGCATCTGCTCGGTTACGACCACGAGACCAGCGGCATGGCCGCCGTCCATATGCGCGAAAAGGAGGAGGCCGTCCTCATCCAGCTCGGCCTGCCGCGCACCGTCTCCTACACCAACGATGAGATCTGATCTTGCGCGCTTCGGGCGCGGGTTCGTCTATGCGTGGAACGGCATCCGTGCCGCCGTGCTGGAGGAACGCAATTTCCGCTTTCACCTGTGCGCGGCGTCCTACGCCATCGCCGTCGGCTGCCTGGCGGGGCTGGATGCCGTGCAGTTTTCGCTGCTGTTTGTGTGCATTTTCGGCGTGATGGCGCTGGAGCTCATGAACTCGGCCGTGGAGCGCGCCGTGGACAAGCCCGATACCACCCACTGGTGGAGCGCCGGCGCCGCCAAGGACATGGCCGCCGGCGCCGTGCTGCTGGCAGCGCTGGGCAGCATCGCGGTGGCGCTGTGCCTGTTCGCCCACGCCGAGACATTGCAAAGGGTCTGGGCCGGCATCACGCACAGCCCCATCACCATAGCGCTGTGGCTCATCACGCTGCCGCTGGCGTATCTGTTCATCTTCTGTTTCGGCACACACAAAGAGGGGAGCGCTGCCGGGGATGAAAGCACCCAAGCCTGAGCCGGCGCAAAGCCGCAGCGTGTTCGTGGCGCTGGTGGGCCGGCCCAACGTGGGCAAATCCAGCCTGACCAACCGCCTGGTCGGCGAAAAGGTCGCCATCGTCACACAAAAGCCACAGACGACGCGCAGCCGCATCACCGGCATCGTGACGCGCGGTGCGGTGCAGTATGTTTTTCTGGACACGCCCGGCATCCACACACCGCGCAACAAGCTGGATGCCCGCATGACCCAGACCGCCGCCGCCAGCCTGAAAGATGTCGACGTCACGCTCATGCTGTTCGAGCCGGCGGGGGAATTGAGCGAGGCGGAATCCGCCATGGTGGACGCGCTGCGCAAGGCGGGGCCGGCCTTGGCGCTCATCAACAAGGTCGATACGCTGCAAAGCTTTGCGGCGCTGGAGGAACGCCGGCGGTTCGTCGAGGAGATGGGCGTTTTCCGTTCCGTGCTGCCCGTCAGCGCGAAGGACGGCACCGGCTGCGAGGCGCTGTTCGACCTCCTTGCGCCTTACGGCCACGACGGCCCGCACTATTTTGAGGACGACGCGTTCACCGATATGCCGGAAAAGGAGCTCGTCGCCGAGCTGGTGCGCGAAAAAGCGCTGCTTTTCCTGCGCGAGGAGATCCCGCACGGTATCGCCGTCACCGTCACGCGCTTTAAGGAGCGTCCGGACAGGGATCTCATTGATATCGACGTCGAGCTCTGCTGTGAGCGGCGCAGCCACAAGGGCATGATCATCGGCAAGGGCGGGCAGATGCTCAAAAAGATCGCCACCGCCGCCCGCCTTGACTGCGAGAGCCTGTTGGGCACGCAGGTCAATCTGCAATGCTGGGTCAAGGTGCGCGAGGCCTGGCGGGACAACGAGCAGCTGCTGGACAGCCTTGGCTTTTCAAAGCCCTGAGCGGTTTATGCAGCCGCGCAAAAGAAAACTTTTAGACCGGGTTGGACAACATTTCCACGCATAGCGCCGTACAATGGGGCAAAGGTATCTTTGGAAAGAGGTGCTTGCCCCATGCGTGACCAAGGCTTTGATGCGCCCGAAAGCGCTTCCCCCGCGCAGGAGCTGCTGCCGTGGCAGCGTTTTGCGGCCACCGGCAGCGTGTACGACTATCTCAACTACAAATCGCAGCAAAACAACGGTTTGGGAAAGGCACAGCATGCAAACGGCAACGACGGGGCTCGTTCTGCGCCAGGTCAAGGTGGGCGAGGCGGATCAGATCCTGACGCTTTTGACGCCTGACCTGGGCGTGATATCTGCCTCGGCACGCGGCAGCCTGCGGCTCAAGAACAAATTGTTCAGCGCCTGCGGGCTGTTTTGTTATTCCGAATTCACCCTGACCGCGGGCCGCAGCACCTGGTTCGTCGATTCGGCACAGATCCGGCAGGGCTTCCACGCCCTTTCCGACAGCGTCGAAAACACCGCCCTGGCCATCTATCTCGCCGAGCTGACCGCCTCGCTCGCGCCGGCGCCGCCGGATTCCGAGCCATGCCTGCGCCTGCTGCTCAACTGCCTGTACATGCTCAGCGGCACGCGCCGCCCGCCGCGGCAGATCAAGGCCATCTATGAGCTGCGCATGATGTCTGCCGGCGGCTACATGCCAGACCTGCTCGCCTGCGCCGGCTGCGGGCGCTACGATGGCGGCGATTTCCGCCTTGACATCGCCGACGGACGCCTTTTGTGCGCGGAATGCGCCAAACAGCAGGGCCTTTCCGCCAATCTGGACGCCGGCGCCCTCTACGCGCTGCGCCACATCTGCCTTTCGGAGGATGCCAAGCTGTTCAGCTTTACACTGAGTGACAAGAGCCTTGCCCGCCTTTCCGGCGTCAGCGAGGGGTATCTGCTGGCCCATATCGAGCACGCTCCCAAAAGCCTCAACTTCCTCAAATCGGTCTTGGAGTAAAAACATGCAAACCGCCTACAAAACGATCCTGGAGCTGGATAAGATCATCGACCGCGCCGCGCAGCTTTGTGCCTGCGAGGAGGCGCGGGCGATGCTGCTTGCTCTTGAGCCAGCCGCCACGCCGGAGGAAGAGCGCTTCGCCCTTTCGCAGACCGATGCCGTCAATTCGCTGCTGCTCAAAAACGGGCGTCCGCGTTTCGGCGCGGTCAGCGGTGTCAAGCGCGTGACGGCGCACGCCGCCAAGGGCGGTATCCTCTCGATGGGGGAATTGCTCGACCTGGCCGCCGCGCTGCGCAACTTTGCCGGCCTGCGCCAATGGTATGACGATGCCGAGCATGATGCCCTGCCTGCCGACGATCTGTTTTATGCGCTGCGCCCCGAGCCGGCGCTCGAGCGCCAGATCACCGACAGCATCCTCTCGGCGGACGAGATGGCCGATACCGCCAGCGCCGCCTTGGGCGATCTGCGGCGCCGCATCCGCGCCACGGAGGACAGCATCCGCACAAAGCTCGACGGCATGATCAAGAGCTCGACCACCAACAAGTTTTTGCAGGATGCCGTCGTCACCCTGCGCAACGGACGCTATGTGGTGCCTGTGCGCGCGGAATACCGCGGCGAGGTGGGCGGCATCATCCACGACGTTTCCTCCACCGGGGCCACCGTCTTCGTGGAGCCGACCGCCGTTGTCGAGGCGAACGCCCGCATCATGCAGCTGCGCGCGCAGGAGCAGGAGGAGATCGCCCGCATCCTGCAGGCGTTCTCGGCGCAGGCCGCGCAGCTGGAGCCGCAGTTCAGCTACAGCTACGACGCGATGCTTTCCATCGATGTGCTGCTGGCCAAGGCGCGCCTTGCGCTTGAGATGGACGCTTTCATGCCCGCCGTCAATGACCGGATGTGCTTCTCGCTGCAAAAGGCGCGCCATCCGCTCATCGACAAAAAGCGCGTCGTGCCGGTCGACCTGTGCCTGGGCGAGGGCTACGATACGATGATCATCACCGGCCCCAACACCGGCGGCAAGACCGTCGCGCTCAAAACGGCGGGGCTGCTGTGCGCCATGGCGCAGCACGGGTTCCTGATCCCCACGCGCGAGCAGAGCAGTGTCTGCTGCTTTGCGGAGTATCTGGCGGACATCGGCGACGAGCAGAGCATCGAGCAGAGCCTTTCGACCTTCTCGGGGCACATCAGGCGCATCACCGGCATTCTCTCGCTGGCCGGGCCGCAGACGCTCGTGCTGCTGGACGAGCTCGGCGCCGGCACCGACCCCGCCGAGGGCGCGGCGCTGGCCGTCAGCATCATCGAAACGCTGCGCAGCCGCGGCACGCTGCTGATGGCCACCACACACTACGCCGAGCTCAAGGTCTTTGCGCTGGAGACCCCGGGCGTCGTCAACGCCAGCTGCGAGTTCAATGTCGATACGCTGATGCCAACCTATAAGCTCAGCGTCGGCGTGCCGGGCAAATCCAACGCCTTCCTCATCAGTGAAAAGCTCGGCATCCCCGCCGCCGTCATCGACGCGGCGCGCGCCCATATGTCCAGCGACGACAAACGGCTGGACAGCGTGCTGGCCCAGCTGGATGAGATGAAGCTCCGTCTCAAGGCCGCCGAGGAGGACGCCGCGCAGGCACGCCATGCGGCGCAGCACGCCCTGGAAAGCGCCGAGAAGCAGAGGGACGAGCTGGTGCGGCAGGGGGAGACGGAGCTGGAGAACGCGCGCCGGCAGGCAAAGGAGCTCATCCAGCGCGTGCAAAACGAGGCCTATGCCCTGACCGACGAGCTCCGCCGCCTGCAAAGGGACGAAAAGACCGCCGCCGCACAGCGCAACCTGCGCGCGCGGGAGATCGCCCGCAAGGACACCGAACGCCTGCTGGCTGACAGTGCGCCTGGCAGCGCCGGGCCGGTACGCGAATTCGTTCCGCTCAAGGAGGTGCAGCCGGGGCAGGAGGTCGTCGTCGCCGAGCTCGGGCAGACGGCCACCGTCATCTCACGCCCCGACCGCGACGGGATGGTCGAGGTTCGCGCCGGCATCCTCAAGACCAAGGTGCCGCTTTCCGGCCTTTGCGCGCCGGACAAGCTGCGCCAAAAGCCCAAAAAGCGCCCGGAGCCGCGTTCCGCGACCCGCGTACAGCTCGATACCAGCCGCCGGGCCAGCATGGAGGTCAATCTGCTCGGCTATACCGTCGAGGAGGCGCTGGCCGAGACCGATAAATTCCTCGACGATGCCATCCTGCGCGGCCAGCAGACGGTGTACATCATCCACGGCATTGGCACCGGCGCGCTGCGCAGCGCCATACAAAAGCATCTGCGCACCCACCGCTCCGTCAAAAGCTTCCGCCCCGGCCGCTACGGCGAGGGCGAAGCCGGTGTCACGGTTGTCGAACTGAAATAGACCCACTGCCCGCATAGCCCCGCGTTTCACTGAGAGACGCGGGGCTTTTTTGTGCCTACCCGTGCCCGCTTTTGCGCATTTTCACCGTTTGCCTGGAATATACTGGCAACAGAGCGGCAGGCAGAGCAGGGGGCAGGGGATGAAAAATGTCATCTATATCGACGTTTTGCTGCTGGTCAACTTCCTCATCGCCTGCTTTTTCCTGCTGGCTGCCGGGCGCCTCAGCGGACTGGAGGCCGGCTTCGCGCGGCTGCTGCTTGGCGCGGTGCTGGCCGCGCTGAGCACCCTCATCCTCTTTGCGCCGGAGCTGCCGCCGCTCTTCCAGCTTTTTTACAAGCTCGCAACGGCCCTCCTCTGCACGGCTGCCGCTTACGGCGTGCGCGCCTGGCGGCGCAGCTTGGCCGCCGCTGTCTGGTTTGCGGCGCTCAACATGCTGCTGGCCGGGTTTGCGCTCTTATACATCCGGCAGACCGGCTCACAGCTCGTTCAGACATCAAACCTTGCCGTCTATGTGCGCATTTCACCGCTGGCACTTGTCGCCATGGCGGCGCTGTGCAGCCTTGCGGTCGGCCTTGTGCAGTGGATATTGGCCCCCGCGCAGGCCCCGCCGCGGGCAGCCGGCTTTTCCTTTTCGCTGGGCGGCAGCGAGCTGCATGTGCGCGCCGTGCACGACAGCGGCTGCGCTTTGCGAGATCCCATGACCTGCGTTCCCGTTTTGCTCATCAGCTACCCGGATTTTCGATCCCGCCTGCCACAGGATTACCGTGCGTTTCTCTCGGCATGGTTTGACGGGAAAAACGTCCAGCCGCCGCCCGGGGCCGCGCTGCGTCTGGTGCCGTGCAGGACCGTCTCGGGGCAGGCGCTGCTGCCGGGCTTCGCCGCCGCGGATCTCGGCCTGATCACGCGCCGCGGCGTGCGGCGTCTGGGCACGGCGACCGTGGCGTTCAGCCCGCGCGCTTTCAACGCCCAGGCCTACGAGGCTCTCTACGGCAGCGACCTTGTGCCGCCGCGTGGCCGGATATCGCCAAACGAGGAGGAACCCCTGCCATGAACATCAAGCTGCCGTTCGGGCCCGCCTTTCGCGCGCTGTTGGCGGGCCTTGGCGCGCCGCAGAGCTGCTGCTACATCAACGGCCCCGACATCCTGCCGGCGCCGCTGGATGCCGCCGCCGAGCGCGAGGCCATCGAGGCGCTCGGGCACGGTGATGCCGGCGCGCGCGATCTGCTGATCACACACAATCTGCGTCTGGTCGTATACATTGCCAAAAAATTTGAGAGCAGCGCCGCCGGCATCGAGGATATGATCTCAATCGGCACCATCGGGCTCATCAAGGCCGTCAACACCTTTGAGCCCGGCAAAAACATCAAGCTGGCAACCTATGCGAGCCGCTGCATCGAGAACGAGATCCTGATGTTTTTGCGCAAAAGCTCCAACCGCCGGCAGGATGCCAGCATCGACGAGCCGCTCAACATCGATTCCGACGGCAACGAGCTGCTGCTCATCGACGTGCTCACCAGCGACGATGCCGCCATCGGGGAGGAGCTTGAGCGCAGCGCCGAGTGCACCGCCCTGCGCAGCGCCGTGGCACGCCTTGCCCCGCGCGAGCGCCAGATCATGCAGATGCGCTTCGGCCTGCTGGATGGGCGCGAGCACACACAGAAGGAGGTGGCGGACGCCATCGGCATCTCACAGAGCTATATCTCCCGGCTCGAAAAGCGCATCATCAAGCGCCTGCGCCGGGAGCTCGAGGTCATGGCATAAAGACAACTCTGTTTTAAAAGTCTTCGGCCCCCGCCCGTGCAGGCAGGGGCCTCTTTACGGTGTGTCAAAGCGCCCGCTGCGCATCGGAGGCTCCCTGGCGCAGGAACGCCGCCAGGCA